>QHYU01000072.1 GCA_003224235.1 Acidobacteriota bacterium | reverse complement strand
AGCCCAATGTGAAGGCTAGAAAAATACGTCATCGTATTTATGAAACGGAGTACTAAGTCATCCACCCCTTGCTCTGATACTCCATGTACGCCGCGGTTTGCTCAGCAACCTTGCGGCCAAAGTAGCGCTCCACGACGTGCAAGGCCAGATCGATCCCGGAGGTCAGGCCTCCCGCTGTGGAGACGACTTCGTTTTCCACAAATCGGGCGCTTCGCTGAAGCTTAACGTCGGGAAATCTTTTTGCGAATTCATCCTGATAGTCGTGGTGCGTTGTGGCGTTCTTGCCCGAAAGCACCCCCGCAGCTCCCAGAACAAATGCCCCGGTGCAAACGGACATGAGCACATCGCAGTTCTTGCTTGCATTGCGCAACCAACTCAGCATCGCTTGTGAACGGCCCGCCTGGGCGGGCACGACTACAACTCGGGGAGGCGGAGCGTTCTCGAAAGTGAAATCTGGAATGATTTTCAAGCCTGACGTGGCATGAATCATCTCGGTCTTGTCCGACACGGTGCAGAGCGCGAAGGGCATCATATCCTCCATCGACGATCCGCGCCCTTCGACGTGGGCATCCTGGAAGACCTCCCAGGGCCCCGCAAAATCCATTACGTTTGCGTTTTCCGTGAGCACAAAGGCGACATTGATCTTTCCTTGTGGCGGGGGCTTGATTGCGCGAACCACCATTGCGCGGCTGGCTCTGGTGCCCAGCGACCCCT
Source organism: Acidobacteriota bacterium (assembly GCA_003224235.1). Lineage (GTDB taxonomy): Bacteria > Acidobacteriota > Terriglobia > Acidiferrales > UBA7541 > QHYU01. Next base: position 26,802 of record QHYU01000072.1, on the reverse strand, counting down.
CTACCTCGCCAGGGGCAAAGATAGTCTTCAGCAAGGGCGCAGCGGCGCCAAAGGCTACGCTCTGGCGCAGAAATTCTCGTCTTTCCATCTTGACCTCCTTAGGCATCCTATTCACTAGTTCCGTTGGCAGCAGGATGGATTCCCTCCCCAGTTTTGTCTTGCATGTGGTTATCGCTTGGAACGAATGAAACTTCTTCCGAGATCCGCGGGGATCGCCGGCAAGCTAACCGCCTCGCGCCTCACGCCAATCTCATGCAGCAACTTTGAGCGAGTCGCTAGCTTGACAGGCGCCGCACCCAGATGCGGCTGGTGGCAGGCTTGCCGAGATGAACTTTATGGCTCCCGACGGCAAGCGTCATCGTTTCATCATATTCGCGCTGATGTACCCGCGCGCGCGCTCCAGGCCGCAGGCGCAAGCTGCCGAGAAACTCCAGAAACTTCGGGTCTTTCTCATAGACGCAGAGGATCTCGATGGTTTCACCGGCGTTCAATTCGGAGAGAGGCACGGCGCCGTTCTTGCGGCGGAGCTTCGCCAAGCCACCCAACAGGGGCACGCCGTGCGGGCAGGAACTCTCCGGGCCGAACCGCTTCAGGAGCAGCGCTTCAACATCGGGCGAGATCCCGTGTTCGAGCCGCTCGGCCTCCTCGTGCGCCTTTGACCATTCCAGGCCGATCACCTCGGTAAGAAGTTTTTCCGCCAACTGGTGGCGCAGCGCCAAGTGCTCGGCGACGCTGCGGCCCTTGGGTGTAAGCTGGATGCGGCCATCGCGCTCCACGCGCAGGTAGTCGTCGCGCGTCATGCGTTTGAGGGCCGCGGTGACCGCCGGTGGCGTGACGCCCAGCTCTTTCGCCAGGTGCGCGCTGATCGGCGTCTGCTCCTCTTGGACCATCTCCCAGATCGCCTTGAGGTAATCTTCCTGCGAGACGCTGGTTTTTTCTCGCCGCAAACTGCCTCCTTCAAGACCGCGTGCTAGGCGTTGGCTGCCATTCCGACCCCTAGTATTATGCGAAACAAGCCTATGCTACTGCTATTTCAAGGAGCCCGCCACGGCGGGCGACGCTCGAAATGACACGCACAGTAGTTTTCCGGCACCCTGCTGTCAAGGTGGGTTTTACGACCAAAGCCATCGGGAACCAAGGGTCGGGAAACCCCGCGAAGAATCTCGCTTGCCTATTCGGCTTCGCGCGGCGCTGGGTGATTCTGCCGCAGGCGCTTGGCCAGCTTGCCCACCCGCTCCTCGATGTCATCGCGAATCCGCTGGTAAACCTCAAGGTCGCTCCCGTAGGGGTCCTCCACGTCCCAATCTTCGACCTTCATCTGGTCCGCGTCAAAGAGCGTTTTGCCGGGCATGCCGGTCATGTTGATGATCAGATCAGCGGCGGCGCAATCCTGGGCTTGCAACTGCTTCGAGTATTGACCGTCTATACGCACCCCGCGCTCCGCGAGCGCGGCGGCGGTCAGCTTGGCAATCATTCCCAGGGCCGCGGTGCCCGCGCTGGAAGCCTCGATCACGTCCGCGGCCAAATGTCGCGCCAGAGCCTCCGCCATCGGGCTGCGGCAGGAATTTCCAATGCAGACAAACAGGACTTTCGTCTTCTTGGGCGCCTTCCTGCGCATGCTCCCTACATTGAATGACGGTTGCTGCCAATCGCTCTCGCCAGCTCAGGACGACCGCATGGCTTTGGTGGATTCAGCGGTTTGCACGCCTCGGGACCCGCTTGCGCACATCTGCAGAAAGTATTCATGAACCGTCGCGTCCTCGGTCAGCTCCGGATGAAACGTCGCCGCCAGCACTTTATCCTGCCGCACCAGTACGGGCCGACCCTCGGACTCGGCGAGCACCTCGACGCCGCTGCCCACCCGCTCGATCAACGGAGCACGGATAAAAACCATTTCCAGCGGGGCCTCTTTCAGTTTCGAGGGGCCCCAGAGGACTTGGCTGGCCACCTGGCGCCCATAAGCATTTCGCGCGACGCTGATGTCGGCGAGTCCCAGTGACGTTTGCGGCGGATTCTTCACCTCGCGCGCCAACAGAATAGCGCCCGCGCACGTCCCAAACAACGCGCCGCCGCGCCGCGCGAGCTCCCGGATGGCGTCGAGCAAACCCCCTTCGGTGAGGAATTTCAAGTGCGTGCTGCTCTCGCCGCCGGGCAGCACGAGCCCCTCCAGATTGGCCAGGCCGGCGAGAGTTCTCACAAAGATGTGCTCCACCCCCAGCCGGGAAAGCATCTGGCCGTGCGCTTCAAAATCGCCCTGCACCGCAAGTATACCGACCTTCATTCCGCCGCGCATCCTTCCTTTTGAGACTTCCTGTTCAGCGCGATCTCTTCGCCTGTTCCTCTGTGCCTCGCTTCTCTTAGACCTTCAAGTCGCGACTGCGGACTTTCGACTTCCTTACCATCCCCGCGTCTGCAAGAGCTCCTTTTCGTCGAGCTGCCGCACGTCGATTCCCTTCATTGCCTCGCCCAGCTGCTCCGAGGCTTCGAGCACGGCCTTGGGGTCGTCAAAATGCGTCGTGGCCTTGACGATGGCCCGCGCGCGCTTCTCTGGGTCCGACGACTTGAAGATGCCCGAGCCAACGAAGGCGGCTTCGGCACCCAGTTGGCGCACCAGCGCGGCGTCGGCGGGCGTGGCGATGCCGCCGGCGGAGAAATTCGGCACCGGCAGTTTGCCCGTGCGCGCCACCTGCCGCACCAACTCGAGAGGTGCGCCCAATTCTTTCGCCTCGTGCACCAGTTCGTCTTCGCGCAGGGTGGTGAGCCGGCGGATGTGGCCGACGATCGCGCGCATGTGGCGCACCGCCTCGACCACATTGCCCGAGCCTGCTTCACCCTTGGTGCGGATCATCGCCGCGCCCTCGGCAATCCGCCGCAGCGCCTCACCCAAGTTGCGCGCCCCGCAGACAAAGGGCACACGGAAATCATGCTTCCAGATGTGGTTCTCCTCATCCGCAGGTGTCAACACCTCGCTTTCGTCGATGAAGTCCACCTCCAACGCCTCGAGCACCTGCGCCTCAGCAAAATGCCCGATGCGCACCTTGGCCATCACTGGAATGGTGACCGTCTCCATGATTTCGCGGATGATCCTCGGCGAAGCCATCCGCGCGACGCCGCCTTCCTTGCGGATGTCGGCCGGCACGCGCTCGAGCGCCATCACCGCGCAGGCGCCGGCCTGCTCGGCGATGCGCGCCTGCTCGGCCGTGGTGACGTCCATGATCACACCGCCCTTGAGCATCTCCGCCAGTCCCACCTTCACGCGCCACAGGTTGTCCTTCTCACTGCTTCCCTGATTGCCCTGCTTACCATTGCTCGAATCCATGTTCCCTCTCCTCCGAACCGTCTCTTCTTGCGTCTCAAATCCTTACTGCAGAAGTTCCTCGCAGTCTCAAACCTTGAATCTGGCCGGATCGACCACCACAAATCTTCCCTTCCCACGAGCCAACAATTGCCCTTCAGAATTCCGAATCTCGCCCTGGTGAAAGAGTTGACGGCCGTCGCGTTGGCTCTGGAAGGCCTCGACAACAATTTCCTCATCCACGCGGATCGGGCGCAGGTATTCGATCGAGAGCTCCGCGGTGACTGCGCGCACGTCGCTAAACCGGCAAACCTTGCCCATGGCTTCGTCCAGCACGGTGGCGATGATTCCTCCGTGGATAAACCCGGCTCCACCCTGATACTCCGAGCCCAGCCGGAAGCGGCCCACGATGCGCAAGCGCTCGTCATCGCGGTCGAACGCTAACTGCAATACCGCGCGAATTTGCGCCCCCGCAACCAAAGCACGGATTCGACGGATTGATCTCCGCCAAGACTCGCTGCTCCTTATACCAGGGCGACGCGCGCTCCCTCCAGGTACCGGCCGCCCCGCTGCCGCTTGCGCATTGCAACGCGCAGCAGTTCGCCCAGCGTTGCCACCCCGCGCGCAATTCGCCGCTCGTCCAGGCCGGCAAAACCCAGCCTCAGGGTGTTGGGCTGAGGGTTCTGGAAGTAGAAGTAGCGCCCCGGCGCGAACAACACACCACGCTCGCGTACGTGAATCAGCAGCTCGCTGGCATCGAAGCCGGGCGGCAGCTCGACCCAGAGGCACATCCCGCCTTCCGGCCGGGTCCAGTACGTCCCCTCCGGCATGTGCTTGGCCAGCGCTTCTTCCAGCGCCTCCAGGCGGCGGGTGTACACCTCGCACATCCGCGCCAGATGCCGCGCCAGCAAGCCACGCCGCATGAATTCGGCGAGCGTGGCCTGGGAAAGCTGGTCGGTGTGCAGGTCGGTGGACTGCTTCACCAGCCGCAAGCGCTCGATCACGTTTGCCGGCGCAACGCACCAGCCCACGCGCAGGCCAGGAAACGCGACTTTGGAAAAACTGTCAATCTGGATGACCAGGTTTGAGCGATCGAGCTGCTTGAGCGATGGCACCTTGGCGCCGCGCGCCCGTAGCCGCGCGTAAATGTGGTCTTCAACAATGGGCACCTGATGCCGGGACGCAAGCTCCAGTAGCTTCCGCCGGGCGGCCACCGGCAAGGTCGTCCCCGTGGGATTTTGGAAGTCGGGCGTTAGGACCATTAGCTTCACGCGGTTGGCCACCAGGGTCGCCTCGAGTGCGCTTACGTCCACTCCCAGCGAGCCGCCGGGTTCCGGCCTGGTCCGCACCGGCACGCCCAGGCAGCGCACGCGGGCTCCTGCAAAGATGGCAATGGCTCCCGGATAGGCGGGGTTCTCGAGCAGCACCGCGTCGCCCGGCCGCAGGAAAGCTTTGCAGAGCAAGTCGAACGACTGCTGGCACCCATCGGTAATCAAAAGATTTTCATCCTGGGCCGGGGTCCCCTCGCTGCGAACCAGTGCGACCAGGGCTTTCTTCAGGGGTGGATAGCCGTCCGAGGGGCCCAACCTCAAGATCTGCATGGCCTCACGCCGCAGCACGGTGTTACAGCAGTTGCGCAGCTCCTCGACCGGGAAAAACTCCTCCGCCGGACACGCCATGACGAACGAGACGTCCTGTTCCGGCGCGGCGTGCATCAGGCGGTTCAGCGCTTCCTCGCCACGCTCATCGGCAAACAGCGATTCCCAGCGCACTCCGCCGTTCCCGCCTAGGGTGGGGGGTGGCGGGCTGATTTTCAACGGCGGGGCCGTGTTACGGATAAACGTGCCGCGGCCGACGTGACCCTGGATCAGGCCTTCGGACTCGAGTTCCGCGTAAGCGTTCGCCACGGTGGTGCGATGCACGCCAAGTTGCGTGGCCAGTTCGCGGCTGGCTGGAATGCGATCGCCCGGCCGCAGGTCGCCGGAATGAACCAACGCGCGCAATTGGTCGCGGAGTTGTACATAGAGGGGAACGTGGCTCTCGGGCTGCAATTGAAGAGGCAACATGGCTGTTTCCTAGCAGCCAATCTACTTTACCATTTGCCGGTGTAAAGAGCCAATTTGTCTTTTCCTGGAATTCAGCCGCGCGCCGCCTCGCGCAGGCGAAACCGCTGGATCTTGCCGGTGGCTGTCTTGGGGAGCTCCGCCTGAAACCGCACTTCCTGCGGGCACTTGTAACCAACCAGGCGAGTGCGAGCGAACCCCCGAATCTCCTCCGCGAGTTCCGCGCTGCCCTCCCCGCCAGCGCGCAGCACCACGTAGGCCACCGAACGCGTCAGGCCCGCAGAGTCGATGGCACCTACGACGGCGGCTTCGGCCACTGCCGGGTGGCCGAGCAGGACGTTTTCGACCTCGCCGGGCGAGACCCACATGCCCGCGACCTTCATCATGTCATCGGCGCGCCCGCAGTAGTGATAATAACCGTCAGCATCGCGGAAAAATTTGTCCCCAGTTACCACCCATTCGCCCCGTTTGGTGCGCGCGGTCAACTCCGGCTTGTTCCAGTAGCCCGCAAATGCGCTCTCCCCTTTCACCCAGAGGTTGCCGATTTCGCCGGGCAGCACCGGTTGGCCTGTATCGTCCACAATCCGCGCCTCGTAGCCTGGTACCTCGACGCCGCAAGACCCGGGGCGCGCCTGCCCGGGTCGGCTGGAGCAGAACATGTGCAGCATCTCAGTCGAGCCGATGCCATCGAGAATCTCCAGGCCGAACTTTTTTCTGAACTGCTCGAAAATTTTCGGCGGCAGCATCTCCCCCGCGGAGACTGCAAGCCGCACGGAAGCGAAATCAGCCGCCACACCACTGTCAACCTCGCGTAGCAGCGCCGCATAGAAGGTCGGCACCGCGAAAAAGACGGTCGGCTTGTGCCGCGCGACGAGGTCGATGATTCTGTCCGCCCTCGGCCGATCGGGGTTCAGCACTGTGCTTGCGCCCACTGAAAACGGAAAGTACATCCCGTTGCCCAGGCCGTAGGCAAAGAAAAGCTTGGAGACCGAAAGGGTCCGGTCGTCCGGCCGCAGCCCCAGCACTCCTGCTGCAAAGCCGCGACTGGTGATAAGCATGTCTTTGTGCTGGTGCACAGCCGCCTTGGGCTGGCCACCGCTGCCCGAGGTATAGAGGAAAAACGCCGTGTCGCTGGCCGCGGTCCGATGCGGCGGCAGCTCGATCGAGCCAGCCTGCGTCCAGAGGGTCCAGTTCAGGAACTCGACTGGCGCGGAGGCTTCTGGTGGCGCGCTGGGCGAAGTGCCAACCAACACGACGCGCTCCAGCGGAGTGCCCTGAACTGCCGGTAGGAATTCAGCCAACGCAGCCGAGTGCACTATGGCCACGCGCGCGCCAGAATCAGCCAGGAAATAGGCATAGTCTGCCGAGCGGGTCATCGGATTAACCGGCACCGCAACCGCGCCGACCTTCGCCGCGCCAAAGAAGGAGGCGATAAACTCAGCCGAGTCGGGCAGCACGATCAGCACGCGCTCGCCGGGCTGGCGCTTCGATCCACGGAGCGCATTGCCAACGCGGTTGACGAGCAGGGACAGTTCGGCGTAGGTTACCGCGGCGGGCTCGCCCACAATCGCAACACGACCGGGATGCTCCTGCGCCGGCCGATCGATAAAATGAGCGGCGACATTGAACGCCTGAGGAAGGGATGCCGGGATTTCGGGCGGCATGCCCCTATTTTACTTGGTTGTCTGTGTTTGGCCGAGCTTTCGCAACCGCTCCTGCAGTTTCCGCCTCAAGTCCGCGGGGGTATTCGGGTTGAAGGCCACCAGGTACCACAGCGGCTGGCTGCGGTCGCGGCTCAGCGAAACAAGCGTGGGGGCATCGGCATTGGGATGTCGCGCAACATTTTCGCGAATGGCGGCGTAGGGATGTTTGGCGAGACGTCCCAACGTGCGCGAGGAAACTTTGGGGTGCTCGCTGATCAAGCGCAGCAGGTAGTAATCCGAGTCTGGCGTCTCTCGGGTAAGCTTATCGAGCATCTCCGGCTTCACATCCGCGCTCAGCACCAACCCGACCTTTTCATCCCAGGCTGAGTTGATCTCGTTTAGCTCCTTGGTGCGCGCGTGAATCAGCTCTTCCAAGACGCGGCGCTCTTGGTTCAACCGGCTGGGCGACAGGTCAGTGCTTTCGAGCGAATCGAGCACGCGCAGTAAATGCTGGCGCTCGCCGAAGACGATCTGCGTCGTCCTGGGAGTAAGCCCCTTCTCCTTGGTTTGCACCAGATCTGAGCGTTGACTCATTTTCCCACAACCACACTCCACCGCCCTCGATCCGCCGCTCAGCAGCAGGCCTGCAAGGTCAATTTTCCTTCTCTTTGCGGCTCAGGTAGCTTTGGCGCTGCAGAGAGTCGCCAGAGATTCCGACGACGCTTCTTCGCCAGCCACCCGAAATACAAGCAGGTCAGGCTGAGCTCCGGAGGCCAGGGACCGGCCTATTTGACTCGAAGGCCACGGTCGTCCGGACCCGCGGTTTCGAACCGTTCATAGACCGGCTCATACTCCTCGACGGATTATCCAACCTCCTTCGAAGGGAGTAAAGTTTACCTGCCCACGGATGTTCCACAATTGCAACATGATGGACTAGTACGAGCCTTTTTCACCCCCTTCGAAAGTACGCGAATCCACGCGGCCACGTATCCGTAACTTGTTGAAGCCAAACATGTTGAAATTCTCTTAAGGGAGGCACCAGTCGGTCCCCCAAAGCCCCCATAATATAATAGCGGCATTCCAAACTTAAATCGAGCCCTAACTGCTTCAACGTCAGTGCATTGGCAGAGGTTCTTGCAAATTGGAAATCGCTCGGTCCTGCCGCCCCCTGCCCGCGCCTCCCCCAGCGCAGATTTCGAAACTATCAAGCTGGATTGGCCGTTGCAGCCCCGGCTGGAAATGGGTACCGTTGAAGCGTGAAGCGGGATTGGAGAAGGAGCCTCCGTGTCAGCTTTTGACGAGCACAAGGAAGAACTCGAGCACTACGAGCAGATGATGGGCACATATCGCGGCCGCTTGGCGGTTTCACTTGACCGACTGACCAATGCCATGGTTCTTGTCGGCCAGCACGGAGTCTATTGCCACAGCAACCGCGACCCTGAGAAGCCCACAATGGACATCCAACTCATCACTCAGGAACTCCGCAAGGCCAAAGAACTCATCCAGAGCGTTATGGAAGAACTCCGCGCTCAGCGCGAAAACACGAAGCGGATAAGATAGTTCATGCGTTTATTGTGGGAGCAGTTTTTGCGCTTCTTTGAGATCGCTGCCCAGCTGCACTAATTGGGCGGAGATTCTTCGCTACCGCTCTGCCCTCTCCCCGCAGGTCTTCGCTCAGGAGGATAAGCCTTATTAGCCCGCGGCAAAGCGTTCGAAACCTTTACACCGACATTTCGTGGGAGAAGCTGGGTCGGCCAGGTTATCCGACAGTCAGGAAGGGGTTGGTCTCGCGCTCCTCACCGATGCTGGTCACAGGCCCGTGCCCGGGATAAACCAGTGTGTCGTCAGGCAGCGCAAGCAGTTTGGTCTGGAGGGATCGCATGATGAGGTCGAAAGACCCGCCCCACAGGTCGGTGCGGCCGATGCTCCCCGCAAAAAGGGTGTCGCCAGCAAAAAGTTTGCCGGGCTGCGCGGCCTGTTCTGCAGCCAAGTCCGGGGGCATATAGAGGCACACACTGCCGCGCGTGTGCCCGGGCGTATGCATCACGCGCGCCAAGTAGCGGCCCCAGCGCACGGCATCCCCTTCGCGCAGCGATTCGTCCACCTCTACCATCGCCGGGACGCGCATGCCGAGCCACGAGGCCTGCCGGTCCAAGCGCTTATAGAGTTCAAGGTCTTCCGGGTGCATCAGCACGGGCGCCCCAGTCGCCTCCTTCATTTTTCGCAGACCACCCACGTGGTCGATATGCGCATGCGTACTCAGGATGGCGCGAACCTTCAGGTTGTGCCGAGTGACAACTTCGAGGATGCGGTCCACTTCATCGCCGGGATCGATCACGATGGCCTCGCGCGTGTGCGGGTCGCCCACTACCGAGCAGTTGCACTGCAACAACCCCACGGGTAGGATTTCATGAATGATTTTATCTGCTGCCTTCGAGTCGGCCATGGAGGCCAGTATAGCATCGCTTTTCCCTGCTCTGCGGGGCCGGCGCGACCCCCCACCCAGACCCACGGCGGCGGGTTCTGCTAAGATTTAGAGTTGCGTAACCGGAGACCGGAGACCACAAGCCATGCCGATGGAAACACCGCTGCGTGAACAACACCAGAGGGCAGGCGCGACACTCGGAGTCTATTTTGACTGCCTACTTCCCGAGCGCTTCTCTGAGCCGACCGCTGAATACCGCCTGGCGCGGGAAAGTGTCGTGCTGCTCGACAGCAACTATCATGTGTTCATTTATTTCGAGGGCCCCGACCGCGTTCGCTACCTGAACGCAGTCCTAACCAACAACGTCAAAGACCTCGTCGCCGGGCAAGGAAACGTCTCCTTGCTGCTCAATCCGCAGGGGCACATCCTTGCGGAGATCGAGATCTACGCTTTGGAAGAGGGCCTGCTGGCAGTGTCGCACGCCGCGGCGCGCGAGCGCACGGCCGCTACGCTCGACAAATTCATCATCATGGACGACGTGGCGATGGAAGACGCGACTGATCGCACCGGCTCGCTGGCACTGGCAGGGCCGCAGGCCGCGGCTGTCCTCCGCCAGTTATGCGGACTAGAGTTTGAGTCAATCGCACCCGGCAGCCACTCCGAGACACTCATCGCCAAGGTGCCATGTCGCGCTCTGCGCAAGACGTTCTTCGGCGGAACCGGCGTCGAATTGATTGCCCTGCGCGAGCATCTTGCCGGCCTCTGGTCGGCGCTGCTGGCGGCGGTGCGCGCATTCGGCGGCGGGCCGATCGGCTATGCAACGCTGAATAGCCTTCGCCTCGAGAGCGGCGTTCCCTGGTTTGGCTACGACTTCGACGACAAATACATCCCGCACGAGGCTGCGCTCGAATCGAGCCACATTAGTAACACGAAGGGCTGCTACGTTGGCCAAGAAATCGTGGAGCGCGTGCGCTCCCGGGGCCATGTGAACCGACGTCGCGTTGGCTTACAATTCTCGGGGCTTGGCGCGCCCGCAGGTGGAACGAAGCTGCTGGCCGACGGAAAGGAAGTCGGGCACGTCACCAGCTCCGCGTATTCGCCGGCACTCGACCGTCCCATTGGCATGGGCTACGTCCGCCGAGAACACAATGCTCTCGGCAGCCGGTTGCAGTGGTCCGCTGCGGAGAAAAAGGGCGAAGCCGAGGTCATCGAGCTGCCCATCGTCACGGTGAAAACTGTCCACGGCCGCTCATCTTCCTGAGAAGCCATCCGTCATCTCATAAGCGGTCTCGCGGCCACGTTTGCTTTGCTCTGTTATCCCGACTAAGCCGAGGCGATCGAAAATTCCGGCCCTGCCGGAACGAATCTCTCCGTCAAGCAACTTCCAGAGGGATTCCTCGGTTCGACCAACACTGTCGCCCTCGGACTCACATGGAATGGGGGTTCATCCGCGAAGGGGCGGGAGGGGCTTGAAAAGAAAATGCCCGCCGCGCTGCGGGCATCTTGCCTTTCGTCTCTCAACTCTCGACTTTGAATTTCAGACTTCCGATTCAGCTTAGGTTCAATGCCTTTCGGAAGCTGCCGCGCTCGGCGTCAATTTTCTTCTGCAGTTGCAGGATGGAATAGATCAGCGCCTCGGGCCGCGGCGGGCAACCGGGCACATAGACATCGACAGGGATGACCTGGTTGACGCCCTGCACGATGGCGTAGTTGTTGAACACACCCCCGGAAGTCGCGCAGGCCCCCATTGAGATCACCCACTTGGGCTCGGGCATCTGCTCGTAGAGCTGCTTGATCACTGGCGCCATTTTTTGCGATACGCGGCCGGCGATGATCATCAGGTCGGCCTGCCGGGGTGAGGGCCGGAAAACCTCGGCGCCGAACCGCGCGATGTCGTAGCGCGCCGCGGCCATGGACATCATCTCGATGGCGCAGCAGGCCAGACCGAACCCCAGCGGCCAAATCGAGTTCTTCCGCGCCCAGTTTACGGCCTTGTCCAGCACGGTGAAAATGATGCCTTCCTCGGCCAGAAGCTTTCCCATATCCTCGGGCCGCTCCAGCGTCACGTTTCTGCCAGGCGCCACGCTCATCGCTTCTCTCTCCTCACTTGTATTCTCTCATAGGGTCGTCACTGCGGACAAATTCGGATGACGAACCGATGCGCCTGTAGATTCCGGTGGATGCGTCGGCCGAACCACTACGGGTTGAGGACGATTTTGCCGAACTGCTCGCGCTTCTCGAGCAGTTCGTGGGCTTGGGCGCACTGTGCGAGCGGCATGATGCGGTCGATCACGGCGCGGAGCTTGCGCTGGCCGATCAGCTTGAGCACCGTGTAGAGCTCGGCCTTGGCGCCCATGTAGGAGCCCAGAAGGGAGAGTTGCCGGCTGAACAGGTAGCGAATATCGATTTTACCCTCGTAGCCGGTGGTCGCGCCGCAGGTCACCAGCCGCCCGCCGGGGGCGAGGCTGCCCACGCTCATGTCCCAGGTGGCGATGCCGACGTGCTCAAACACCACGTCCACGCCGCGGCGCTCGGTCAGGCGTTTTACCTCGTCGAGAATGTTCTGTTTGCTGTGGTTGATCGTTTCGTCGGCGCCCAACTCGCGTGCCTTGAGGAGTTTCTCATCGCTGCCCGCGGTGGTGATGACACGCGCGCCCAGAAATTTCGCAACCTGGATGGCGGCACTGCCCACGCCGCTTCCCGCGCCAAGCACCAAGACTTCCTCGCCCGGCTGCAAATCCGCCCGGGCGACCAGCATGTGCCACGCGGTGAGAAACACCAGCGGCACCGCCGCCGCCTCATCGAACGACAGATCCCCGGGAATCGGAATGCAGTTCACCTCGGGCGATCGGACATACTCGGCGCAGCCGCCATCCACCATGTAACCAAAGTTCGTGTAGCGCCGGCAGCGGTTGTCTGCGCCGGCCAGGCACTGCTGGCACAGCCCGCAACTCACCCCCGGCGCAAGCACCACCTTCTGCCCCACCTTGAGGTGTGTTACCAGCTCGCCGACCTTGGCGACCTCGCCCGAGATGTCGCTGCCGGGAATGTGCGGCATGGGGAAAGTGATGCCTGGCAGGCCGCGCCGCACCCACAGGTCAAGGTAGTTGAGCGCGCAGGCGCGCACACGCACCAGGACCTCGTTAGCGCTGATCTTGGGCTCGGGCACTTCGGTGTAGCGCAACACCTCCGGCCCACCATGCTGAGAAAAAACGATCGCTTTCATCTCTGGCGGCCTCTTACCAGCCTAAGACGTACGCAAACACGAGGGGAGCGACAATGGTCGCGTCGGATTCGATGATGAACTTCGGCGTGTTCACTCCCAGCTTGCCCCAGGTAATCTTCTCGTTGGGCACGGCTCCGGAGTACGAGCCGTAGCTGGTGGTGGAGTCGCTGATTTGGCAGAAGTAGGCCCACAGGGGGACATTTTCTCGCCGCAAGTCCTGGTGCAGCATAGGCACCACGCAGATTGGAAAATCCCCGGCGATGCCGCCACCGATTTGGAAAAAGCCCAGAGGAGACTCGGCCGTCGTCCGGGTGTACCACTCGGCCAGTTCGGTCATGTACTCGACTCCCGTTTTCACGGTGTGCACATTGCGGATGTTGCCGCTGAGGCAGTGGGCCGCGTACATATTCCCCAGCGTGGAGTCCTCCCAACCCGGAACGAAGATGGGCAGGCTTTTCTGCGCCGCCGCCATCACCCAACTGTCCTTCGGGTCGATCTGATAAAACTCCTTGAGCTTGCAAGCCACCAGCACCTTGTAAACGAACTCGTGCGGGAAGTGGCGCGCGCTGTTTCGATCCGCCCGCTGCCATTCCTCAAACACCGCGGTCTCGATTCGGCGCATGGCCTCCTGCTCCGGGATGCAGGTGTCGGTCACGCGGTTCAGGTGGCGCCGCAGCAGTTCGGCTTCGTCCTTTGGGGTCAGGTCTCGGTAGTGCGGCACGCGCTCGTAATAGTTGCGCGCGACCAGGTTGTAGAGATCCTCTTCCAGGTTGGCTCCCGTGCAGCAGATGGCATGGACTCTGTTCTGTCGGATCATCTCTGCGAGCGACAAGCCGAGTTCCGCGGTGCTCATGGCGCCAGCCAGCGTCAGGAACATCTTGCCGCCTCCGTCGAGCAGCGCGCGGTAACCTTTGGCCGCATCCACCAACGCGGCCGCATTGAAATGCCGGTAATGGTGGTCAATAAAATGGGAGATGGGCCGCATTTTGCTCCTGCCTCAGATAAAAATCATCGGATACCACCAGCCGGGGGACAAAATTATCATATAATGATGCGTAGCGGTGAGGGGAAAGAGCAAAATTTGGATTCTCCCGCCGTGCTGGACCTGCATAGCGAGGGATCTGCCTGGGCATGACCATGGATATTTTTGAAGAAATCGTTCGGCTCCGCCGCGAAGGCAAGCGCGCTGCCCTTGCCACCATCGTCCACACCAACGGATCCATCCCCAGCTATGAGAGCTCACGCATGTTGGTGCGCGAGGATGGCTCAATCGCTGGCACCGTCGGCGGCGGCTGCGTGGAAGCGGAGGTCTGGGCCGCGGCCAAGGATGTCATCCGCGGCGAGGCGCCGCGCAAGATGACCTTCAACCTCAATAACGAGGCCAGCTACGACAACGGCCTGATTTGCGGCGGCACACTCGAAATTTTTGTCGAGCCCATCCTGCCCCAGCCAGGGCTGTACATCTTCGGCGGCGGCCACGTTTCCATTGCGCTGGCGCAGGCGGCGCACACCGCCGGCTTCGCTATCGGCGTGATCGATGACCGCGAATCGTTTGCCAACGCCCAGCGTTTTCCCATGGCGTGCGAAATCTTCACCAGCTACGAAGACGCGTTTGAAAAACTCCGCCCCAACGCCTCAAGCTACCTGGTGATCGTTACCCGGGGCCACAAGGATGACATGCGCGTGCTCCGCTGGGCCGTCGGCACCCAGGCGCGGTACATCGGCATGATCGGCAGCAAGCGCAAAGTGCTCTCCGTGTACAAGGCACTGGAAAAAGAAGGAGTGCCGACGGAAAAGTTTGAGAGGGTTCGCGCGCCGGTGGGATTGGAAATAGGCGCGCTTACTCCGGAAGAGATTGCCGTCAGCATCGCGGCTGAGCTGATTGCGGTCCGCCGCAGCGCCCGAGACCTCCCGCACAAGGCGGTCCAGCTTGCCAGGGCCAGCCCAACTGTGGCTGGCTGAGGAGTGCAATGCTTGCCGCCGTGATTCTGGCCGCCGGCGAATCCCGCCGGATGGGCTCGCCGAAGGCGTTGCTCCCCCATCAGGGCCGGCCCTTTCTCCAGCACCTGATCGATGTCACGCGCCATCCAAGGATAGGATTCACGCGGGTGGTGCTGGGGGCCAACGCCGAGGAGATACGCGAGCAACTCACACTCGATCCCACCACCGTCGTCGTCAACCCGCAATGGGAGCAGGGCCAGATCTCTTCCCTTCAAGCCGCGCTGGGTAGCCTGCCGACGGGAACTACCGACGGTATCCTGCTCTGCTTGGTGGATCACCCGCTGATCAGTACCTCGCTCGTCAGCGCGCTCATCGAGAGGTTCTACGCGAGCGGCAAACTCATCGCGCTACCAACATACAAAGGCAAGCGCGGTCACCCCGTCATTTTCGCGAGCGCGCTGTACTCGGAGCTGCTTGCCGCACCGCCCCAAACCGGTGCGCGCGCAGTGGTCTGGGCGCACTCGGCTGACGTGCTCGAGGTGCCCACAGGGGAAGAAGGCGTCGTGGTCAACCTGAACGACCCCCAGGCGCTGAAGCGCGCCCTGGGCAAGGCCTGACTCAGAATCGAACATCTCCGCAGACACAGGGACACGGTGCAAAGGTCTTTTGCCTCGGTGCCTCTGTGGCCGATCTAACCAAGGGCAGCGAGGACGGCTTCCAGGGCGTCGCCGGCGAGTTGGCTGCCATGCACAGTGGCCGGAGGCAAGCCGCCTAGCGCCTCGGAGATTTGCGTGGCGGTGATTCCTCGGACCTCATCGAGCGTTTTCCCGCGGATCACTTCGGTGAGCAATGAGCTGCAGGCAATCGCAGTCACGCAGCCGCGCGTCTTGAACCGCGCTTCGGCGATGTGCCCACCCTCCAGCCGAACCGCGAGTTGCAGGATGTCCCCGCAGACCGGGTTGCTGACCTCTACGGTCACCGTGGCGTCGGCAAGCTCCCCTGCGTTCCTCGGGCTCTTGAAATGGTCCAGCACCGCAGCGCTGTACATGCTCCGCAGTATCCCAGCGCTTCTGCCCCAGTGCAACACAGCCCACCTGCAACTCTCAGTCAGAGGAGAAAGCCTCTCAGCGCTGGGTCGCTCGTTCAACTGCCTCCAGGTGAAGAGCGCGCGCAGGCCAAACCACTGCCGGCATCCTCACCGGCGGGGCACTTGGCCTACCGAGCCGAAGCGTTGTCGGAAGCAGCGCCGTGTGCTCTAATGCCCTCGACCGTCAAACAGAGCGGCTGACATGCCTGAGATTGCCAAAACGACCGGCGGCTTCTTCGGAAAAATCTTCCGCTGCGACATCCGGCGCTTCCTTTCCGCAGAGGCGTCGTCTCTCGCCTCGCGCTCGCTAATGACATAATTTGCCAGACGACGGTACGATGACGCGGTTGAACCACAACAGCCAGCGGATCGTTTCGCTGGCCCCCAGCGCGACCTCGATCTTGGTGGCGCTCGGCGCGCGGCGCCAGGTCGTGGGGGTCACGAAATGGTGCGCCGACGTTGCCGCGGTAGGACGGCTCCCGCGCCTGGGCGATTGCTGGTCGCTCGATCCCCAGCGGGTGCTCAGGCTGCGGCCGACATTGGTGATTGGCTCGGTGCCGTACAAGCAGGAGACTGTGGCCAAGCTGCTGGAGAATCCGCTGACGTTCTTGGCCATGAATCCGCGCACTTTGGCCGACATCGAGTCCGACATCCTTCTGCTCGGTCGAATCACAGCGCGAGAAAGGGCCGCCCGAAAGCTCGCTGCCGGTATGCGGAAGGCGTTCGCCCAAATAAAAGTTCAGGCCTTTCGCGCCCGCCCCTTGGCAGGCACTCAGGGTAAACCGCGAGTTTATTGCGAGGCGTGGCCCAACCCGCGGATCAGTTCTCCACCGTGGGTGGATGAGTTGGTGCGCATCGCCGGAGGGCGAATGGTGGTTCCCGCGGGCGCGCGCGTCACCGACGCCGAAGTTGCGGCTGCGCAGCCCGAGGTCATTGTGATCGCTTGGACCGCCACGGGCGCGCGTCCGCAGGCCAAGACAACGCTCGCCCATCCCGCATGGCAGGATGTCCCCGCAGTGCGAAACGCCCGCGTTCACGTCGTGCGCGATGAAATCCTGAACACGCCCGGACCGCCGCTGGTGGAAGGAGCCCGGGAGCTATTCCGCATCTTGCATCCGGATCGTCCTGAGCGCGGAGGCTACCGCAGATAATGATCACAGTCGTGGCCGCGCTCATCCAGCAAAACGGGCTCCTGCTAATTTGCCAGCGCCGCCGCACCGACGCTTTCCCGCTGCGATGGGAGTTTCCCGGCGGCAAGGTGAAACACGGTGAATCCGCAGCCGCGGCTCTGGTGCGGGAGCTCGCCGAAGAGCTCGGTGTGACTGCCGTCATTGGCCATGAACTCTACCGCACGCGTCACCGCTACGCCGAATACGCTGATGAGCTCGAGCTGATCTTCTTTACCGCCGCAATTCCCGCCCCGCACGATACCGGGTCCATCCGCAATCTGGCCTTTGAAAGAATCGAGTGGGTGGAACCCACTGCGCTCGAACAGTACGATTTCCTGCTTGCCGATCGAGAACTCATTTCCCTGCTGACGAGCGGCGCCTTGCGCGTCCCCTGAACCGTCCGGCGCAATGGGGCGTCGCGTATACCCAGCTATATGTCACGGCACCTCAATCGCGACCCACGCTTGGCAGTCAGTCTCAAATAGAACGGCATCTGTAAAACGGTCCAGCGGGGGTCACAAGCAAGAACCTGCGACTGACTGAGTCGTTTTCTTGACATGGCTTGCAGCGAACAGTACATTGGTTTTTAGCGTCTCTCCGGAGCCGTCAGAAAATGTTGCTGTCGCGCGATTACGTCGGATACATGGCGGGCGAGCTGGTGAAGCGCTTGGTGGCGACCCAGATGATCGAAGCCAAGGCGCCCGAGGAACTGGTGCAGCGCATTCGCCGAACCATGCTGGAGGAGCTGACCGTCGAGGACCGATTGAACGAGGAAGTGCGCCAGATCCTGAGCGAGCACGCCGACGAAATGCGCCGGTCGGGAGCCTCCTACCAGGAAATGTACAAAAAGGTGAAGACGGAACTCGCCCGGCAGAGGAAATTAATCCTGCGATAGGGACGCCTCTAAATGCGCCTGAGCCGCGAAAAAATCGTCCGCCTCTCTCACGCGGTTACCGACGTCCTGGTGGCCAGCGAAGAGGTGGAATTCATCGAAGACCGGGACACCATCCGCCAGCAAATCGTGCAAATCCTGCAGACAGTGCTCAAGGAAGAGGAGCAGGTGGATGCGGAGGTCCGCCGCAAGATCGGCTCGCAGAAGCGGGAGATCCTCGAGGGCAGCGAGGAGTGGGATATCCTTTACCGCAAGTATTATGGTGAAGAGCTGAAGCGAATGGGTATTCAGCACCTGCCAAGCGAGCGATAAGGCGAACGGAAATAAAAAAGGGGGCGGCCGGTGTGGCCGCCCCCTTTCTTTTGTACCGGGAAGTTTACGGACGACGCTTCAGGGTCGGCCGGTCATCGTCGGTGTCATCGCCCTTCTGCGCGCCCTTGTCCTTCTTGTCCTTCTGCTGCTCCGTGCGCTTGCGGAGTGTGGGCTTGTCGCCCTCCTTGTCCTGTGCTTTGCGAGTGGACTGCAGCGCGCGGAGGCGGGCCTTCACAAGGTCGAACTCGGAGGTCGTAACGATGTACTGCTCCCGAACCGGAAGGATGGTAGCGATTTCCTTCTGCGTGTTCTGGATCCGCTCCGGCGTCGGGGGGTGCGTCGAGAAGACCTTGGGGATGCTGCCCGGTCGGCGGCGCTCCTCGGCCTGCACCTTCTCAAAGAAGGTCACGTAGGCGTTGGGATCGTAGCCGGCCTTGTACATGTATTGGAGACCCAAGAAGTCGGCTTCGCGTTCGGCGTCGCGCGAGAACTTCAGATAGCCCAGCGGGATGAAGAAGTTCAGGCCCTGGTAAATCCCGTAGCCGGCCCAGCCGCCGGGTCCCAGCAGGATCAGGGGAATCATCGCGAGCTGCGTTAGTTCACCCTTGGTGGCATTCTTGGTGCCGTGCCGGGCGGTGACATGGGCGATTTCATGCGCCATCACCCCGGCCAGTTCCGACTCTTCATCGGCACGCAGCACCAGTCCGCTATTCACGTAGAAAAACCCGCCGGGCAATGCAAAAGCGTTGATCTCGTCCGAGTCGATCACCTTGATGGTGAAGGGCACTTTGGCGTCGGAATTGCGCACCAGGTTCTGACCAACGCGGTTGACGAACTCCACCACGACAGGATCGTCCACCAGTTTGGCGGAGCGCTCCACTTCCTGCGCCAACTGCTTGCCGATGGCGATCTCTTTCTCGAGGGAGTAGAAATTCACACCCTTGCCGACGTTGCGGTTGCCGATCTGATCGACGTCGGACTTGGAATCCTTCTTCTGCTCTTTTTCTTTTTCCTGCGGAGCGGCAAGAGCCGGGCTGAAAGTCAGAAGGGTTGCCAGTATGCCAGCGAGAAACTGCTCGACGGGTCGCTTCATAAACCCCACCTCCGAACCACTCTGCCCATAGTATACACGGGTTACGGGGCTGTGTGCGCTCATAAGATGAGATGAGGTCAAGGGCCTGTAGGTTTCCTTAGCAACAGCGCGATCGCGGCGGGAGGGAGCTCGAGTACGAGCCTTCTGCTGGAGAGCCTGCGGCGTTCGCCAACATCTCCGGAATCACAAGGTTGCCAGTCTCTACGCCACATCTTCGCCCAGGATGTCCTGAAGACTGTTCACCTTGATACCATGCCCTTGCGCGATTGACATGCCTGCGGCTTCCTTCTAGAGTCGAAACGGGGAGGGGTAATGTCTGTCCGCCGGGTTCGGATCGGCCAGCAGTGGAAGAAAAACGAAACCGGTGAAATCTATCTGGTCACGAAGCTTTACACCGAGGCCCTGGCCACCGTTGCTGTGCTGCGCAAAGCCGGCGCAGAAACCGAGCCCTTGATCCGGGTGAAAGTTGTGCGGACCGGCGATGCGCAGACCATACCCGGTTTTTCTCCTGCGCAACAGTATGATGACTTCTAGCTGGCCCCCGGCGCCTCGACGTCTAGAAGTTACCCCGTGATTGCAAGTCCAGGGGCTGCGCTGAACCAAGCACGACCTGAGGCACGGAAGGCGTGAGGTCGCGAGAACCCGCCTTTGAAGAGGCAGGCTGCAAGGCATGACTAGCCGTACCGGCACGTACAGGCACGACATGTCGTGCCCCTACGCGTGCCCAACCGGTCCTGACGAAGCCCGGCCCTGACGCCAGTGAAACCCGAAACACTTACGAGGCGGCTCCTACATCGAGCGCACCGGCAACTTCACGACATCCTCTACCTGCATCACTTCGCGCACCAGGAAAGGTTCGGCGTACTCAACGCCGATCATCTGCCCGTAATAGCCGGCGATCAGGTGCACTTCCTGCTCGAGCCGATCGAGCGGAAGAGGAATCTTCGAGCGCGGGGCGCGGCGGCCGGGCTTGAACTGTGAAGCGTAGGCCAGGATGGCGCGGCGCCGGCGTTCAAACTGCCGCGTGATGTCCACTACAAAGGTCGGCCGCACGGAAACGTTGTATACCGTCGAGTACAGGACTTTGAATGGGCGGAATGCCTCGCCCTCGAGCGGCAGGCGCGCCAGCCCGGCGAGAAAGCAACCCTCGTAGGCGAGCTTGCCTGCGTTGTAGTGGTCCGGATGACGGCCTTCCCAGTAGGGGAGAATCACGGTGCGCGGCCGCAGTGCGCGGATCTTCCGAGCCACGGCGAGCTTATATTCCTCGTTCACTTCGAGGCGCGCGTCGGGCAGGCCGAGGTTCTCCCGCAGCGTCACGCCCAGGATGCGCGACGCTGCAGCGGCTTCGCGCCGGCGGATTTCCACAGTGCCGCGGGTGCCCATCTCGCCCTCGGTTAGGTCGAGGATGCCCACTTTGTAGCCGTTCTCGACCATCTTGATCAACGTTCCGCCGCAGGTCAGTTCAACGTCGTCGGGATGCGCCGCAATGGCGAGCAAATCGAGTTTCATCGCGCCTCCGCTCCGCCTTACCGAAGGAGCCTGATTGTAGGCAGCGGCGCCAACGGCGTCAAAGGCTCGATTCACAGGAGCAGGCGGGGTAGTATGTTCGGGCGCCGGATGCCCGCTATGATCGCGTCCGGATGGAGCGGGGAGGCCCGCCGTGGCGGAGTTGCCCTTCGACGGCCGCGTGGCGCTGGTGACCGGCGCCGCGCGGAGAATTGGGCGCAGCATCGCGCTCAAGCTCGCAGTTGAGGGAGCCAGTGTCGTCGTGAATTATTGCAACTCGAAGGCCGAGGCCGAGCAAGTCGCGGTGGAGATAACTAAGAGCGGCCGCCGTGCTCTGGCCTGGCCGGCGGACGTCTCGCGACGGGAGGAAGTCCATCGGATGTTTGCCGCAGTTGAGGGTGAATTCGGCCGACTGGACATTCTGGTGAACAATGCCGGAGTGTTTTTCCCCGCGGCGTTTGAGCAGTTGACTGAGGAGCAGTGGGACGCCGTCCTCGACACCAATCTGAAGTCGCAATTCCTGTGTGCGCAGGCGGCCGCGCCGTTGCTGAGGCGCCACGGCCGTGGCGCGATCATCAATCTCTCTTCGATCGGCGGACTGCTGGCGTGGCCAAAGTACATCCACTACTGCGTCTCCAAAGCGGGCGTCCTCATGCTCACGCGCTGCCTGGCGCGAGCCCTGGCGCCCGAGATTACCGTGAACAGCGTAGCCCCCGGCACAATCAGCTTTCCCAAGGATCCACCGGAAGTGGCGGAAGACTTCATCCGCCGCGCGCCGCTGCGGAAAACAGGCGCGCCTGAGGATATTGCCGGCACCGTTGCGTTCCTCGCACGGTCGGAGTTTATCACCGGGCAGGTGTTCGTCGTGGATGGAGGCAGGACACTCACCTAGCGCCGCGCTCAGAACAGTGGCGCCCCGACCAAGTCAGGACTCCCGTCGGAACGCGCTAAGCAGGGCTGCGTTGACGCTGTAGTTTGCATCCTGTACGATGATGCGGGGCGGTTAGCTCAGCGGTTAGAGCGTCCGGTTTACACCCGGAAGGTCGTCCGTTCGAATCGGACACTGCCCACCAGCAATAAACCGTCAAGCGGGGCCGTAGTTCAGTCGGTTAGAACGCCTGCCTGTCACGCAGGAGGTCGCGAGTTCGAGTCTCGTCGGCCCCGCCATTCCAAACAATCACTTCGCTGAAAAAGAAAAAATTTGCTGCGCCGCCCGGCCAAGTCGAGGTTGTCTCTGGGTGTGCGCAAATGGGCCGGAATGTAGCAAGACCCGCTACAATTTCCGCTACAGTCGAGAGCGCAATTTCACTGCACGCGAGCAAGCAAAAACGGGCGCGCACCGCGGGTGGCGCGACGCGGTGGTTTATCCCACGTCCGAGGACTTGCTGGCAGTTCTGAAAGCAGGCAAAGCTCGCTCAGCCCGCGATTGGGTGATGGTCCTACTTGCCTATCGCCACGGGCTCCGAGCGTCAGAAGTTTGCGACCTCAAGGTGCCGGACATGGACCCGAAGGCCGGCTCCTTCTTGATCCTGGCTGAAAGGCTCGCTTCACAACGCACAGCGCTCTACCAGCACCGGGGGGCAACTAGTGCTCGACCAAACGGCTGCACGGCGTGCTTGACGGCCGAAGCGCGTCGTACTATAAGCCGTTGTTAGTTTTAGGGGTGGTTTCCCTCGGGGAAACTCATAAATGCCAGCAGGGGTGAGCCTATGAAACGCATTCTCATCGCGGTTCTGGTGGTGACGTGTACCTGCGCCACGGTGTCGGTGGCCCAGGAGATTACGGGATCCGTCGTCGGCACGGTAACGGATTCGTCGGGCGCGATTATCTCGGGCGCCTTGGTAACCACAACCAACACGGATAAGAATGTGGATGTGAGGACCGTAACGACGAACCAGAACGGCTATTACGTCGTGACGTTTCTTCCGATCGGTCACTATGCCGTGCGAGTGGAAGCCAAGGGATTCAAGACGTACACCCGCACCGGAATCACGCTCAACGTGAACGACCAACTGACCATTAATGCCGAACTTCAGCCGGGAGACGTCAAAGAAACCGTGACCGTCGAGGCGGATGTGACGCCCATCGAGCTGCAGACGGCGACAGCCTCCGGGCTGATCACCGGGGCGCAAATCCGCGAGCTTGCCCTTAACACGAGAAACTACGAGCAACTCGTAGCCCTCACGCCAGGCGTTTCCACCGGTCTCGCCTCGGACCAGCTCTATGTCGGTGTTACGAGCCCAACCGGCCTTTCGAATCAGATCAATTTCTCCATCAACGGAAACCGGCCCACGCAGAACAACTGGTCGGTGGACGGCGCGGACAATGTCGACCGCGGCGCGAACTTGACGCTCCTGACCTATCCGAGCGTGGACTCGATCGAGGAGTTCCGGGTGATTCGTGGCCAGTACGATGCGGAATACGGACGAAGCTCGAGCGGGCAGATCAACGTCATCACCCGGTCGGGGACAAGCGTGTTCCACGGGGGTCTGTACGAATTTTTCCGGAACGACGTCCTCAATGCCAACAGCTTCTTCAACAACCGCAACTTGACTCCGCGTCCCCCGCTGCGCTACAACGACTTCGGCGGTACTTTCGGCGGGCCCGTTTTCATTCCCGGACACTACAACACCGACAAGAAAAAGACTTTTTTCTTCTTCTCCGAAGAGGTGCGGCGGGTCATCACGTACAAGGAGTTCGACCCCATCCTTCCCTCGCAGGCAAATGTCGCCGGAAATTTCCGCACACTGGTCTGCGTTCACCACGACCCCAGCACCGGAAACTGCAACCAAACGTCAAACACGATCTCAGCGGCGCAGTTCAATCCCGCAGCCACTGCGTATATCCAGGACATCTATTCCAAGCTGTCGCTGCCCGCTCTCGGCAAAGCGGATGGCACCGGGCTGGACGTTCCTTTCGTCGGGCAGAACGTCTTTAATCTGCGGCAGGAAATTATCAAGGTGGATCACATCTTCAGCCCGAAGCTGGCTCTGATGGGGCGCTTTGAGAACGACAGCATTCCTACGGTCGAGCCCGGGGGCTTGTTCACTGGATCCGCCTTGCCGGGGGTTGCGACCACGAGCACGAATTCGCCGGGCCGGCAATTCACCATTCGCACCACGTCCACCATCAAGCCGACGCTGGTCAACGAAACCGGCTACAACTATTCCTACGGTGGGGTGGTCAGTGATCCAATCGGGCTCGGCGCGGCTAAGAACGCGACCCACGTCATCGGCGCGATCACTTTGCCTTTTGCCTCGCAGGTGCCGCGCGTGCCAAGCTTGAATTTCAGCGACTCGGAAGGCTTATTCGGTTTCGGCTCCTACCGCGACTTCAATCGCAATCACAACTGGTTTGACAACCTCTCCTGGAGCCGCGGCCGGCATACGTTCAAGATCGGCTTCCAGTACCACTGGTATCAGAAATCCGAGAACGCCGGCAGCGGAAACGAAGGCACTTTCTCCTTTGATGACACCGATCCCAGCGGAAACACGACGACGCTCGAGCAGGAGTGGGCCAACTTCCTGCTTGGCAACGTCGTTGGATTCTCGCAGACGAATTCGGATTTCCGCGCTGAAATCCGCCAGCACCAATGGGAAGCGTATGCGCAGGACAATTTCCGGATCAAGTCAAACCTGACTGTTACGCTGGGGCTGCGCTATTCGCTCTTCTCGCAGCCGACCGATGCCGAGGGGCATGCAACCGGGTTTGATCCGCGCCGCTTCAACATCGCCGCCGCGCCACGGATTGATCTTGCGACGGGGAATCTCGTTCCAGGCACGGGAACGCCGCTGAACGGCGTCATCATCGGCGGGCAGAACTCATCGTTTGGCGATACAGTGGCGCGGCGAGATGCCAAGGACTTTGCACCGCGAATCGGTGTGGCCTGGGACCCGTTCAAGACCGGGAAGACCTCGGTCCGCGCCGGGTACGGGATCTTCTACGACTCGCCGTCGGTGGGTACGCAGGAAAACGGTGAGTTCTCGAACCCGCCGTTTGTGCAGAACGTGACCATCAGCAGCACCGCCCTCAACAACCCCGGCAGCGTGCTGCCCGATGTCAGTCTGGCACCTCCGTTCCTCACCGTGCAGCAGTCAAACTGGAGCCAGCCGTACGTGCAGGAATGGTCCCTCGACGTGCAGCGCGAGGTATGGTGGAAGTGGTTCCTTGACGTCGGCTATTTCGGGAACACGGGCACGCACCTGGTCGGCGTGATCGATATCAATGAGCCGCTGCCGCTAGCGTATGTCGCCGCCGGGATCACAGCGCCAATCAATGATGTGCGCACGCCGCGGCTGAATTTCGTTCGGCCGTTCCGCGGCTATGACGCCATCAACGTCTTTTCTTCGCGGTTCAACTCCAATTACCACTCGCTACAGGCCACGGCGCAGAAGAGATTCACCGGGAACTCGCTCATCCTGGTCAATTACACGTATTCGCATGGAATCACAAACGCGCAAAACGATTTTCGCACTCCTCAGAACACCTATGACCTGAACGCCGAGCGCGGAGAAACGCAGTTCGACCGGCGGCACATCTTAAACATCAGCTATATTTACGAGCTGCCGTTCTACCGCAAGCAAGAAGGTGTGGTGGGGCATCTGCTCGGAGGATGGGAGTTCGCTGGCATCATCTACGCGTATGCGGGGCTGCCACTGACGGCCACGGGCGGCTTACGGAGAGACCCGGCCGGACTGGGGTTGTTGGACCCCAACAGCTTTGCGGGGCGCCGGCCGAACCAGGTAGCCAATCCGAACGCGGGCGCGCCGCATACCTTCGACCAGTGGTTCAACACGTCCGCGTACGTCAACGTCCCGAACGCGGCCGGGCCTCCGGGGAACTCACGGCGGGGAGCGGTCCGGGGACCAGGGGCGCAGCGGTGGGACGTTTCGCTGTTCAAGAACACCCACATCGGCGAACGGATGAAGTTGCAGTTCCGCGCCGAGGCATTCAACATTGCCAACCACACGAACTTCGATGGCGTGCGTACGACACGTCAATCAGGCTCGTTTGGCCGCATCATCAGCACGCGCGACCCGCGCATCATGCAGCTCGCGCTGAAGTTCTACTTTTGAGCGAGCCGCAGAACGGGACGCAGGCAGCTCAGCGAAGTGCTTCGTTCCGGACCACGGATGGAGAGAACGGCCCCGAGACCATCGGGGCCGTTTCATTTATCTGCGAGTTTGATCAGCGAGCGAAGGGCGAACACCGCGGGCGTGGCCTCCGGCGCTGGTTCGGCGACAACCAACTTCATGGCCATCGCCGAGGAAATCCCTTCGAGCGCGAAGACCTCCCATCACCTACGACAAACTCCGCCGCGCCGACGCGACGCTAGCCACGCACGACTGACGGGAGGGTCTTCGCGAGCCCGCTCTGGGGAGTCGAACATGGCCACCGAAAAAACCCCGTTCCTTTTCGCCTCGCAAGCACTCGCAGTTATCCATCTGGTTATATAGATCGCTGACGTCTCACTGCGGTCGCGTCTTCTTCCATGTGCGTACTTTTACCTAGGGGCCTCGTAGTTTTTCTCGCGCAAAATCCCAGATTTGCCGGATTGCGCTTCCGTAGGCCTTATGCGACTCTCTCGGCACGCCCCGCAATGTAAACCTAAGAGGGCACAAGGCTGGGAGCCCAGGGCTGAGCTTTCCGGCTGGCAATTTCCGGGCTGCAAATCTTGCGTACACGTGTTGGTGTGTGCCGGAATTGTCCCCCTCACTCGTGCGTATTCTCCCTTTGGCAGCAGTACAACTTTAGGGCTCCGGCCGATTGGAATATCGAACTATGAATATTCTCAAGCACAACTACGCCCAACGCCAGGTCCCTGACAACTGTAGGGACAACAATTTCCTGCGCGCAAGCAGTCTTCTACTCATTCTCGCTCTGTTTTCCTGGTTCTCGGTAAGCGGATGTGGCGGCGTCGCTGGCAAGAACACGACGCCCCAAGGGAATGGGCAACTAAGCGCCAGGCCTGCGAGCGTGGCCTTCGGAAATGTGACCGTCGGCAGCAGTAGCACGCAGGCTGTCAGCTTCAGCAACACGGGTAACGTCAACCTAACAGTTTCCCTGGGTGGCGCCACTGGACCCGGCTTCAGCATCAGCGGGCTGACCTTTCCACTCACTCTTCCCCCTGGGCAATCCAGCGCCTTTAAC
>QHYU01000071.1 GCA_003224235.1 Acidobacteriota bacterium | reverse complement strand
CCCCCAATTCGCCCAGCACCATCGCCCTCAGCGGCACCGGAGTGCAGCCTCAACTCTCCGTCGTGCCTCCCAGCGCGAGCTTCGGCAATGTGCTGGTGGGCAGCACCGGCGTGCAGAACTTCACCTTGACCAACTCCGGCGGCGCCAGTTTGACCATTGCGCAGGGCAATTTTACCGGAGCCGGCTTGAGCATCAGCGGGCTGACGTTTCCACTCACTCTTGCCGCAGGGCAATCCAGCACCTTGAGCGTGCAGTTCGCC
>QHYU01000037.1 GCA_003224235.1 Acidobacteriota bacterium | reverse complement strand
AGCCTGAAGGCTGGCGCCACAAATAATTAGGACAACGCTACGCCAATGGCGAAAATCACATTTCTCGGCGCGGCCGGCTGCGTAACCGGCTCGAAGTACTTGGTGGAGGCGGATGGCAAGCGGCTCTTGGTGGACTGCGGCTTGTTCCAGGGCAATAAGGAACTCCGCCTGCGGAACTGGGAGCGCCTGCCCGAAGAGCCCGCCACGTTTGACTGGGTGGTGCTGACGCACGCGCACTTGGACCACACCGGTTATTTACCGCGGCTGGTAAAAGACGGCTTTCGCGCCCCCATCTTCGCCAACGCCGCCACGCAGGAGCTTTGCTCGATCCTGTTGCCCGATTCGGCGCGACTGCAGCAGGAAGACGCCGAGTATGCCGCCGAGAAAGGATTCAGCAAGCACAATCCCCCCTTGCCGCTGTACACCGAGGCAGAAGTCGCCCCGGTGCTCGAGCGTCTGCGGGAAATCCCGCGCGGCGGCTCATTCACCATCAGCCCGCAATTCTCCGTGCGCTCGCACGATGCAGGGCACATCCTGGGCTCCTCGAGCCTTGAGCTGAGTATCACCGAAAACGGAAAATCCACCGTGGTGCTGTTCTCGGGCGACCTAGGTCGCTACGACCAGCCCATCCTGAACGACCCCGCGCCGCCGCCGCGCGCCGACTACTTGCTGTGCGAATCCACCTACGGCGACCGCGATCATCCCAGCTACTCTCCTTACGACGCGCTGGCCGACGTCATCACCCGGGTGTCGAAGCGCGGCGGCGTGCTCGTGATTCCCGCTTTCGCCGTGGGGCGGACGCAGACGCTGATGTACGTCCTGCGCCAACTGGAGGACACGCAGCGCATCCCGCATTTGCCGGTCTATGTTGACAGCCCGATGGCCATCAGCGTCACCGAGCTCTACCAGCGGCACCGCGAAGACCACGACGTGGAGTTCACTCGCGAAGAGGCGGGCGGCGATCCGCTGAACGCCCACAAAGTGCATCTGGCTCGCAGCGCTGAGGAATCCAAGCAGATCAGCAACGTCAACACCCCGTGCATCATCATTTCCGCGAGCGGCATGGCCACCGGCGGCCGCGTGTTGTTTCATCTGGCGCGCCGCCTGCCCGATCCGCGCAATGCCGTGCTGCTGGCCGGCTTCCAGGCCGAGGGCACGCGGGGGCGCGCGCTGCTCGAAGGCGCGAAGACGCTGCGCATCCACGGCGAAGACGTTCCAGTGCGCGCGGAAGTCATCGAACTGCGGCAGTTTTCCGCTCACGCCGGCCGCAGTGAACTCCTCCGCTGGCTCGCAGGCCTCCCTGCGCCGCCACGGAAGACTTTTCTGACGCATGGCGAGCCAACCGCGGCGAGTGCGCTGCAGAACGCCATCCGGTCCCAATTCGGGTGGGATGTCACGCTCCCGGCCTACCGCCAGTCGTACAACCTCACCGTCTAGCCAGCGGCAAAGCTGCCAGCCTGAGGGCCGGCGATACACGCAGCGTTTTTCCATTGGCTTCGCGGCGGTGGTGGTATACTCAGGCTCAGTCCTTCCGCCGGAGGTGGTTATGAAACGACGTCGGGCGGTTGTGTACTTCCTTCCGATTCTTCTCCTCATTTCGATTTTGTGCTGGTCCCAGGGGCGTCAGCCCAGTGGCGGGTCGGCAGTGCGCACCTTTTACATTCGCGGCACCGTGCGCAACAACGACACCAGCCAGCCCATAGAAATGCTCAAGGTTGAGCTGAAGAAGCTGACGGGCGAGGTGGTTTCGACCAGCTTCACCCGGACCAACGGCGAGTTCGATTTCAGCGGGGTCACCAACGGCATGTATTACATCGTAATCGAGGAGAAGGGCTACGAACCAGTCCGCGAAGGCGTCGAGGTTTTCAACGCTCCGCGCACTGGGGTTTTTATCTTTCTGCGGCGGCCGATGGAACTCGTTTCTAGCCCGGCCAACAAGACGGTCTCGGCGCGCGAGCTGTCCATTCCCCGCAAGGCCCATGACAGCTTGCAAAAGGGCGCGGATCGCCTCTACCAGAAGAATGATGCCAAGGGGAGCCTGCCGCTGTTCCAACGGGCTATCGCCGAGCTTCCCTCCTATTACGAGGCTTACCACCTGATGGGCGTGGCCTATCTCCGCTTGGGACAAACGGCGGAGGCCGAGCAGGCGCTCCGCAAATCCATTGAGCTCAGTGAGCAAAAATACTTCGCGCCAAACCTGGACTTGGCCGCGCTGCTTTCAAATGAAAGGAGATTCGGGGAAGCCGAACCCGCGGCTCGCCGGAGCATCGAGTTGGATCAGAACGCTTGGAATGGCCACTACGAGCTGGCTCGCGCGCTGGTGGGTCTCAATCGCGTGGACGCCGCCGAGAAAAGCGCCCTGGAGGCCCGCACGCGCAACCCTAATTTCCCTCAACTGCACTTGTTGCTGGCTAACATCCACATCCGGAAGCACGAACCAAACGCGCTGCTGGAGGACATTGACACCTACCTCAAACTCGACCCGAACGGACCCATGAACAGCCAGGCCCGCCAAATGCGCGAGCAAGTCCAGCGCGCCCTGGCCAGTGCGCAGAACAAGTCTGCCCCGGTGCCGCCGAAGCCATGATTTCATTTTCTAAGTAATCCGCTATCGGTGGGTGGGCAAGGGGATTTGTGAACCAATGTAAAATTTTGATCCACAATGAAACCTTTCGGCGGGGTGCTGCGTCTATATCGGCAGTACCACTCGCGGGGTAGGAGGCTACCACCACAGGGCAACCGACCGTCAGCTTCCTACCCCTTCCTTTATTTTAGGCAGTCTTCGGAACAATAGGCTCAGCGCAGACTGGGATAACAGGAGTCCGACGAGGCATAGGCGGAACTTCGGCTAAGCGTAAGCCGATCACAAACATAGGCAGGGGAGCCACGCGGCCCCAGCGGTTCAGCTCCCATTTCGCGCGGATGAATTTCACCTCAGGCCGCACGGCCAGGTCCAGCACGGCCCGGGTCTCACCGCGATAGAACTGCTGTGGCAGCTTCAGGATGGGCTTGGTACTCCAATTCTCGCCGTCTTCTGAAATCCATATGGAAACATCAATTGACTCCTGCTCGATCTGATCCGCGATCTCGAGTGTGCAGAGGAAAGTTCGCGTCTGGCTGGCGCTGATGTCCACTTTTTCGCCTTCGCCATTCGATTCCACCCGGGTTCCCCACGGTATGAGTTCGAATTGCAACGCCATCTTGTGCTCCTCAGGATTCGCCCGGGAACTGCGCCCGGGATTCTAACGAGATCACCTATCGGCGGCGCAGCTTGGCGAGCCGCTCGGCTGCGGCCTCGAGCGTCCGCTCGGTCTTGCAGAACGTGAAGCGGACCTGGCGGCTGCCTTCGGCCGGATTATTGTAGAAGCTCGAGCCCGGCACCACCGCGACACCGATCTCCTCGACCAGATACCGCGAAAAGGCTACGTCGTCCGGGAAGCCGAACGCGGAGATGTCTGTCATGATGTAGTAGGCGCCGTCGGGCTTAAAGCAGGCGAAGCCCGCCCGTTCGAGAATGGATAGCATCCGGTCCCGCTTCACCGTATAACCGGCCGCCAGCCTCTGGTAATAGCTCTCCGGAAGGCGAAGAGCCACGGCGCCGGCTTGCTGTAGCGGGGCGGGCGCGCCCACGGTGAGGAAGTCGTGCACCTTGCGAATCGCCGAGGTCGCTTCCGGCGAGGCAATGGCCCAGCCAACCCGCCAGCCGGTCACGCTGTAGGTTTTCGACATACCGTTGATGGTGATGGCGCGCTCGCGCATCCCTTCCAGGCCGGCAATCGAGATGTGCTCGGCCCCATCATAGAGGATGTGCTCGTAGATCTCGTCGGTGATGGCAAACGTGTTCCAACGCACGCAGAGGTCACGGATGAACTCCAGCTCCGCGCGCGCAAAGACCTTCCCGGTGGGGTTGTTCGGCGTGTTCAAGATAATGACCTTGGTCGAGAGACCAAAGGCCGCCGCGAGTTGGTCGCGGTCGAAGCTCCAGTCGGGTGGGCGGAGTTTTACGAAGCGCGGCGCCGCACCGCTCAGGATCGCATCGGGACCGTAGTTTTCGTAGAACGGCTCGAAGATCACCACTTCATCGCCGGGGTTGATGACGGCCATCATCGCCGCCATCATCCCCTCGGTCGAACCGCAGCAGACGGTAATCTCCCGCTCGGGATCGACCTGAACGCCCTGCGTGCTCGCGAACTTCTCGGCGATGGCATCGCGCAGCGCCTTTGCTCCCCAGGTGATGGCGTACTGATTGATGTCGGCGGCAATGGCGTCTTGCGCGGCCTGCTTGATCTCAGCCGGCGCTGGAAAATCGGGGAAGCCCTGAGCCAGGTTAACCGCGCCGTGCCGCATCGCCAGCCGCGTCATCTCGCGGATTACCGACTCAGTGAAGCGCTCGGCCTTCCCAGAAAGCATCTGCTTTTGCGCCGCGGAGATTTTTTCCGGCATGGCGGGGTTCATGGAGTCAACGGTGTCAGCGGGGCGTTTGGCCATACAGCCGGCGATAAACTTCGGCGTTGCGCATGATGATTTGCACGTACTCCCGCGTCTCAGTGAACGGAATGGACTCCACGAATTCGGCGGGCTCTTCGTAGTCGCGTTCTGCGCGCCAAGCCGCCACGCGGTCCTCGCCCGCG
>QHYU01000036.1 GCA_003224235.1 Acidobacteriota bacterium | reverse complement strand
CGTCGGGACCTGGACTCCTGCCGGAGGCTTCGCCACCGTGCTGGAGGCAGACAACCCCACCAGCAAACACCAATTCCAGGTGCAGGACCGCTTTGTGACCGCGACCGGAGCGTTTGCCTCTACCGGCACGCACTCCACCGCCGTCACGATTACGAGCCTTATTGCAACCTATAAGGCTGCGGGAGCCGTGGCGCCACCTCCGGCCCCTGCAGCGCCGACCGTCACCGCCCAGTCGCCGACACCTAATGCGATTGGTGTGGCGACCAACACCAACGTCACCGCGACGTTCAGCACGGCGATGAACGCCGCCTCGATCACCACGGCCAGCTTCAGCCTGCGCGCGGCGGGCGCGGCGGCGAATGTCCCGGCAACGGTTACACTCGATGCCACGGGCACCATCGCCACCCTCACGCCCACCACTCCGTTGGCGGCAGGTACAGTCTTTACCGCCACGGTGGCGGGCACCGTGACCAGCGCCGCAGGCACCCCGATGGGCGCCAACGTGACGTGGA
>QHYU01000035.1 GCA_003224235.1 Acidobacteriota bacterium | reverse complement strand
CGGCCACGTTCAGCCTGCGCGCGGCGGGCGCGGCGGCGAATGTCCCGGCAACGGTTACACTCGATGCCACGGGCACCATCGCCACCCTCACGCCCACCACTCCGTTGGCGGCAGGTACAGTCTTTACCGCTACGGTGGCGGGCACCGTGACCAGCGCCGCTGGCACCGCGATGGGCGCCAACGTGACGTGGAGCTTCACCACGGCCCCGGCAGCACCTGTCGCCGGAGCGATTGTCCGGGTACAGCAAGTGAGCGGAGTAACTTTCTTCGACCTCGCTCTGCCTATCACCCTGGGCAACACCACGACCGGCAACACCCTGCTGGTGGCGATCGAGACCAATAACGACGTGGCGGTCACCTCCATCACCGACAGCCAGGGCAACAGCTACGTCAAGGACGCCGGCTTCGCCGCGGCTCCGAACCGCCTGAGCGCCTGGCGCGCTTCGAACATCACCGGCGGCGTGGCACCCGTTGTAACCCTCCACTTCGCGGCCAAGGAAACGGCCACGGCAGTGGTGGCGGAATACAGCGGCCTGCTCAACGTGGCACCCCTGGATCAGGTGGCGAGCAACAATCAGTTCAACACCACCTCCTACACCACCACGAACACCCAGGTTACGAACAACGCCCGCGAACTAATCTTCGGCGTGCACATGAATCGCAGCACGGCGACGGGTACTTGGACGCCTGGGGTAAGCACCACCACGGTGCTGGAGCGGGACAACCTGACCAGCAAACACCAACTGCAGGTGCAAGACGGTATTGTGAACGCGGTTGGAACGCAAACCTCCGACGGTACGCACTCCACCGCTGTCAACATTACCAGCCTGGTTGTGACCTACAAATAAGGCGAAGTAAAGAGTCAGCCCGAGGGACCCAGCAGTTAGCGGGTTCCTCGGGCTGAAAACAGAAGGAAGATGCAAAGACGTGGGCTTTAACAATTCTTCGAGGTGAAACAATGAAAGGGACTACCAGCTTGCAGCCGCGGCGGATGAAGATGACAACCATCAGAATGGCCGTGGCCTTTCTCGCAGTGGCGGTTCTTGGCGCGGTGGGGATTGCCATCAACCAGGATGCCCAAGCGCAATCGTTCCAGCCGCCCAACCTGTTGCATGTGATTGATCCACTCTCGTCGCTGAAGTCCATTCCGGTTCCGGAACCGCGCAACCTTGCCCGCTATATTAAAGACCGGAATGCAGCTATTGCCTTGGGCAAGGCCTTATTCTGGGACATGGCGGTGGGCAGCGACGGTCAGGCTTGTGCGAGCTGTCACTTCCATGCCGGGGCTGACAGCCGGTCGAAAAACCAGCTCAACCCGGGCTTCCGCGCGGTCGCGCCGGACAACAGCTTTTCGACGTTCGGCTTCAGTGGCGGCCGTCCCAATTATCAATTGAAGGCGGCGGACTTTCCGTTCCACAAAGTGGCTGATGTGAACGACCAGAATTCAGCCGTACTGTTCGACACCAACGACATCGCCTCCTCGGCCGGAGTGTTCAATTTCGCCTTCACGGCGATTGCTCCCTTGAATGCCACCAACAGTGCGACCGACATCGGGACCATAGCCTCGCCCGACCCGGTCTTCAATGTTGGTGGGATCAATGTTCGTGGCGTGGAGCCGCGCAACACCCCCACCATGATCAATGCGGTCTTCAACCACCGCAACTTCTGGGATGGCCGCGCCCGCGCGGAATTCAACGGGGTGAACCCCATCGGGCAACTCGACCCCGGGGCGAAAGTCGCGCATGTTCCCACTCCCGGAGCGCAACCCGAAATGGTCAACCTCATTGACGGCTCGCATCCCGACCTGGAACTCGATAACGCCTCACTGGCTTCCCAGGCCGTGGGCCCGCCGCTCAGCAATCTGGAAATGTCGTTCAATAACCGGAACTTCGCGATCCTGGGCCGCAAGCTGGTGCCGCGGCGTCCGCTGGCGCAACAGTTGGTCGCACGCGATGACAGTTCTCTGGGCCTGCTGAGCCGGTGGCCAGCCCAGGGCTTGAATACCACCTACAGAGACATGATCGCCGCTGCGTTCCAAGACGAGTGGTGGGATTCGGCGTGGGTGGCGCAGATTAACCCGGACAATAGCGTCACCTTCCTGCCTTCGGGGACCGTGGGCGTGTCCGTTCTGAACAACACCTCTGCCTCTGCCAACCAGTTCCAGCTCATCGAGTCCAACTTCCCGCTGATTTGGGGTCTGGCCATCCAGATGTACGAAACCACACTAATTGCCAACGACTCCCGTGCGGATCGGTTCCTGGAAGGGCACCTAGAAGCCCTGACGGCCCAGGAGCAGTTGGGCATGGATGTCTTCCGCCACAAAGGCCGGTGCATCCGCTGCCACGGTGGTCCGGAGACGACCAACGCCAGTGTGAGCAATATCGTGGATGGTCTTATCGCTCCGGCAGAACTTCTCGAAGAAATGTTCATGGGCGACGGCAAGTTTGCCGCCTATGACAACGGGTTCTACAACACCGGGTCCCGGCCGTGCGCAGGTCTTCAGCCCAATGGCCAGCAGGGTCCCTGCGATGACCTTGGTGTCGGGGCCTCGATCGGGCCGCTGAACTTGCCGTTGTCGAACGCCCGGCTCATGCAGAATCCCAACAGTCCAGTGACTCATATCGGCCTGATTGGGCCGAATCAGCGGATCGTGGCGGACGGTGCGTTCAAGACGCCCGGGCTCCGCAACATCGAGCTGACCGCTCCCTACTTCCACAACGGCGGTATGCTGTCGCTGGAGCAGGTGGTGGAGTTCTACAACCGCGGCGGGGACTTCGCCAACTTCAACATGAACAACCTGGACCTGGACATCACTCCACTGAACCTGACGGCAGAGGAAAAGGCTGCACTGGTGGTGTTCCTCAAGGCCATGACCGACGAGCGCGTGCGTTACGAACAGGCTCCCTTTGACCATCCGGAACTGTTCGTTTCCAACGGCGCGATTGGGGACCAGAAGCGCGTCCTCAATGACGGCACGGGCAAGGCCGCGATGGACACGCTGCATGTTCCGCAAGTAGGGAAGGGCGGCCGGACAGCCGCGCCCGCCAACTTCCTGCGCACGCCTCTTGTGCCGCCGGTCTTGTGGGCAAGCAACCCCACAATGATCTTTACGGCCTCCGCGAGTGCAACTACCAAGCCGGCCGGGCAAGTGTTGAACATCCGGAACCTGGGAGAAGGGCAATTCTCCTGGACCCTCTCTGGTACCCAGCCGTGGTTGTCGTTCACCCGTACCAGCGGTGTCGCCCCGGCAAGCCCGGCTCAGGACACGACCCTGTCAGTAAGTGCTTCCGGTATGGCCCCCGGCAGCTACATGGACACGGTCACCATCACGGCCCCCGGTATCAAGAACTCACCGATTCAGATTACGGTGAGACTGGTGGTCAAGCCATAACCTACTGTGACACCTTGGCGCCTGCCGGCGGATACCTAGCCGCCAGGCAGGCGCCAGGGGTCACGGAAGAAAGACCCTGCTGATCCCCTCGGTCATCCATGAGGCCCCATGTTGTTTACCTCTTTTCAAGCAGACCATTCCCGCACAAAGGCCTTTGCAAGGCAGATCCTGAGGGCGACTGTCGCCCGCCCATCGCTTTCGAATTTCGCTCTTGGTCCAAATGTTTGTAGACGCTGCCCGGTTCATGCGCGAAGGTTCTCGACAACTGCCCTGTTATCTACATCATACGCAAGAAAGCAATGGAAGCCGGATTGCTCGATTACCTCTACCAGGCGCGTCAGTCCGTCCCGAACCGCCTGTGTACGCGAGAACGAAGAACTAACGGGACAGCCCGTGCGCAGAAGTAATCGCGTCAGCGTTAACTCTTTCGTGCCGCGCGGCATTCTTGTGTTCGTTATTCATTCTTGTGTTCAGTATCCCTGATATACTTGCCCTGAGGTTCGTTCGTATTCTGCGGAGAGGGAAAAGTTGAAACGAGCTCTTTACATCCTGATTGTTTTCCTTTCTCTTTGCTTCGCGTGTCAGGAGTTGCCTGAACTATCGAGTTTGAACGACGACTCTTCAAACGATGCGGTATCCTCTGAGCATCTTCTTAGCGCGGTCCATCCATCCGCATCGCATTCTGCCCCTCAGGAAATCGGATCCGCACACCCTAAACCCTTCCTTGGCGTAAGTCTCCAAAGATTTCCTCTCCACCCTGCCACTGAGCGCCTGGCAAGAGCAGGGCAGGAGCTTCTGCATCTGCTGTCGATCCAAAGAAAATAGCAATCCTCCCACCTTACACGTTTATCGAGCGCCTCAGAAGGGGCGTCTCGCCGTGCTTGCGCCGAATGAGTTTCCGCAGAAAACTCTTCGACCAAACGCATAACAAACCTATTGAGTCCGCATAGCGACCGGGGTTCATCGCCCCGGACGAGCTTGCAACGAGGCGTTTGCCGTGTTGTGAGCCAAATCGCAACACTCAGGAGGAGACGTGTATCGGAATCCGTTGTGGCGTATTACTTGCGCCTTCAGCTCAACACGATTGATGGCAGGCCTGCCCATGGCTCATGGGGGCACACTGCCCCATCTGGTAACCCACCAATGACAGAAATCGTGCGCTGTAGCATTCAGAACTGCGAGAAGCCAGCTGCCTCGCCGGAGACCCGCTCTCTTTGCCGCAGGCACCTCATTCTCACTTGCTACGAGCAACTTGACGAATGCAGGCGCTGGCAGGAAGAGAGGCTTTCCCCGGACGGGGCCGCGGAACCGCTACGGCAGTTTCTGCTGGAGTGCTCTCTGAGAGTCGCCAAACTTGCCCTTGACCTCAAGGAATTCACTAACCTGGAGCGGGCCCAACTGCTCGACATTCTCCTCCAGGTCACCGATCTCTCCCGCCATCTGCGGCAGAGCCCGCGAATTGCAGTTTCCATCCCAGTGCAGCTGCGCGGTCAAGAGTCGTGCGGCACCTGGGAGGAGCAGACTCGGACGAGAGTGATAAGCCGCCATGGCGCGATGCTGGAGTGTGAGCATCCGGTGAAAATGGAAGAAACACTTCTGGTGGTGCGGATGGACACTGGCCGCCAGGCACACGCCCAGGTGGTGTGGCGGTGGCGCAGAGTTGGCGGAACCCAAGAAATCGGCATCGAGTTTCTGGACTCCGAAAACTTCTGGGACTTGGACAGCGGTTCTCCTGAGATTGTCGGTATGCACGGGCTCACAACGTAATTCATCTGGCTGCGAGGCTTACGGTCTGAGAGAAGAATGGGAGTGAAACTTTCATGAGCAAGTTTCAACCGAGCACAATCAAGGTCGGCGATGCCGTCTTGGTCGGCAGTAGCCCGGAGCGGCCTAGGCGGATTCAAAAAGTACAGAGAGTCACAGAAACCTTGTTTACGCTGGACAATGGCGACCGCTACTACCGGGAATCCGGTTTGCGATACGGACTGATGAGCGGGCGCATCCTGGGACTTGCCACGCCTGAGGATTACGTGGAGCAGGAACGGTGCAGGCAGGAAGCGGAGTCCGAACGGGAAGCGCGAGAGCGGGCCGACCGCTACAAGAAAGTTTTGGAGAACCTGTTCGCGCGCCTGCCCTGGCACGCGAGCATCACGGATGACTACAATAATCGCCGCGGTCGCTTCAATCTGGAATTCTGGGCCTTGACCGAGGAGCAAATCCAGGCGATAGCCGCTGCGCTTAAGCCCATTCTAGGAGTGAAAGAGTAATGAGCGAATGCTGCAACGACCGCGGGGCCGACGACGGCTACCTTAGGGGTGAACTCAGAGAGGAGCGCGCGAGCTTTCATATTGGCCCTGGAGAAGACGAGCGTCAAACATTCAATGTCTGCCCTCTTCAGCCATGCTGCGGCTAGGTCCCCAGCGCGCCTT
>QHYU01000070.1 GCA_003224235.1 Acidobacteriota bacterium | reverse complement strand
GATGTTAGCGAGGATGCGTTCGAGCTGCTTGCGGTCATTGATCTCCAGCGAGACATCGATGCGCGCGTGAAGCTTGTCTGGGCGGCTCTCGAGCATCTGGATATTCGAGCCGGCCCCGCTGATCACACCAGTGATATCAGCCAGCATGCCGGGCCGGTTTTCCGTGCGGATCAGCAGGCTGACCGGGAAGGTGGTCTGGGCCGAGCCCGACCATTCGACGCTAATACGCCGCTCGGACTGGTAGAGAAGGTTCTGCACGTTGGGACAGGCGGTGTTGTGCACGGCGACGCCGCGGCCGCGAGTGACATAGCCGATGATCTCATCGCCGGGGATGGGATTGCAGCATTTGGCGCGATAGACCATCAAATCGTCGTGGCCGCGCACCAGCACCGCCGCGTCGCGGATCCCCAGCATGCGCTTGACAGTGGAGACCAGCTTCTGCGGCTTCTCCTCAGTCTTTTCGACCAGCGCCTGTCCCGTGGCCTTGCTCAGGATCTGTCGCGCCGAATACTTGCCGTAGCCCAAGCCGGCGTGGAGGTCCTCGACTTTGGCACAGCCATACTCGCTGGCTACGCGCAAGAGGTCCGCCTCAGGAATTTTCTTCAGGCTCACGCCAAGCTGCCGCGCTTCGCGCTCGAGCAGGCGCCGGCCGACTTCGGTGGCCTGAGTGCGTTCGTGCAAGTTGATCCAGTGGCGGATCCTGCTGCGCGCCCGGGAGGTGCAGACAAAGTTGAGCCAGTCGCGGCTGGGGGCGTGCCCCTTCTGCGTAAGGATCTCGACGACATCGCCGTTGGAGAGGTGATAGCGCAGCGGCACAATCTGGCCGTTCACTTTGGCACCGACGCACTGGTGGCCCACCTCGGTGTGGATGGCGTAGGCAAAGTCAATCGGTGTGGCACCGCGGGGCAGCGCCAGCACACGACCCTTTGGGGTAAAGGCGTACACCTCCACCGGGTAGAGGTCCACCTTGAGCGTAGAGAGAAATTCGCTGGGCTCTTGCATCTCCTGGACCCACTCGATCAGCTGGCGCATCCACACGATGCGCTGGTCATCGGCTTCGGAGACCTCCGTGCCGTCCTTGTACTTCCAGTGAGCGGCGACACCTTGCTCGGCGATGCGGTGCATTTCCTGCGTGCGGATCTGCATCTCGAAGGACTGCCCGGCGTGAATGACGGTGGTGTGCAGCGACTGGTAGAGGTTGGGCCGTGGCATCGCGATGTAGTCCTTGAAGCGGCCGGGGACCGGATGCCATATCTGATGGATGACGCCGAGTGCGCCATAGCAACTGCGGACCGTATCAGTGATGACGCGGAGAGCCAGCAAGTCGTAGATCTGATCCAGCGTTCGCTGCTGGCGCTGGATTTTCTGGTGGATGGAGTAAAGACGCTTGATGCGGCCTTCCACCTGGGCCGGAATGCTGTTTTCGACCAGCTTGCTGCGGAGATCTTCCTGCACATCGTGGAGAAACTTCTCGAGGGCCTTGGTGCGCGTGGTCACTTTTTTCTGGAGCTCGAGATAGGAGGAGGGTTCCAGGTAGCTGAAGGCCAAGTCCTCCAGTTCGCCGCGGATCAAACCCATGCCCAGCCGGTGGGCAATCGGAGCGTAGATATCGAGTGTCTCCCGCGCGATGCGCTCCTGCTTTTCGGACGGGAGGAAACCCAGGGTGCGCATGTTGTGGAGCCGATCGCCTAGCTTCACCAGGACGACCCGAACGTCGTTCACCATCGCCAGAAGCACCTTGCGGACGTTCTCAGCCTGCCGCACCTCCGGGGCCAGCAAATCGAGGCGGCTGATCTTCGTGACGCCTTCGACCAGGCGAGCGGTATCCTCGCCGAAGCGCTGGGCGATCGTCTCCAGCGGCATGCGTGTATCTTCGACAACATCGTGGAGTAGGGCGGCGCAGAGTGTAGTCACATCCAGCTTCATGTCCGCCAGAATGTGCGCCACTTCGAGCGGGTGCGAGAGGAACGGATCACCAGACTGGCGCAGCTGCGACTGGTGTTGCTCGGCAGCGAACTCGTAGGCGCGGCTCAGCAGCTCTAGATCGCCGGCCGGACGGCTCTGGCGCACCTTCTCAATAAGCTCGGCAAAGCGGGCCTTAAGGGCGCGACCCGAGCGATCCGCCTTCCCCAACGGATTGCCCAGCGAAGGCATAGCACCTCTATTGTAGTACGGAACCTCGACTCGAAAAGCCAGACTCGAGAGTCATTGACTGAAAAGAGGAAACGGGCACCTGTGGCTGCTCGGGCCGGGGAGAGGGAGGTGAACCAGGTGTCTGAGAGACGGGATGATAACCTGGCGCTGCTCACGCCGGCTTCGAGGCGATAGATTGCAACTGGGGGTGTGCCACAAAAGCGGAGACTATCTCGCCGGGGCCTCTTCCATCTTCCGCTGCTTGATCTCTTTGACCTTCTCGACCAGCCCGTCCGCTTTTTTCACCAGGGTCTCGCGCTCTGCCGGGCTCTCCACCTGATCGGCCTTCCGGCGGTAGAGGAGGTTCAGGTAGGCCATGGCGTCCTCATAGTCGTTCCGCAGCTCGATGGCTTTCTGCAAATGCTGGATACCTTCGTCTACGAGCGCGCCGTACTTAGCCGCGTATTCCTCACGCACCTTGGGCGGCAGCGGTTGTTCATCCCTGATCTGCTTGTGGGGGTTGGCGGCGTTGTAGGCCGCGCGCATCTCGCTGTTGGCGCGAAACGACAGCGACCAATCAATGACCCCAACCCAGTAGTACGGCTCTGGATCATTCGGCTTCAGCTGGATGTGCTTCACGTGGTAAGTCTTCGACTCCTCGAATTTGGCGGGCGTGAAGGGTGTAGCAGCCATTTGGTAAAGGATCGAGCCGATGCCGTCAATCGCAGAGAGATTCTTGGGGTCGCCGCGCAGGACATCTTGGAACTCCGCAATCGCCTGTTGCCCTTTGCGCACGTTTTCTTCTGACGGCGCGCCGGGGATGTACTGGCTGGCGTAAGCCGTGGCGAGATAGAGACGTGCATTCAGCAGGCCAGGGTCGAGGTCTTTGGCCTGCTTGAAATTCTCAATCGCGGCATCGTACTGGGCGCCCTTGTACGCCTGGACACCCTTGTTCAGCTGGTCGCGGGCCTTGAGCTTATTGCACCCAGCCGCACTGAGGGCAATGACAACAAGTAGCCCTACCAGCGAAACAATGGACAAACCCCTGCGATCCCGACAAGCCAAAGCGAGTGGGTTCATAAGGAATGATCCATCCCCTGCTGAAGTTCTGTTCCCCCCGAGAGGGTCACCCGAAACCTTTATTGGCCGGCTTACACCAAGCTGATCTTTTTAATCCTCGCGGCCGCATAACAAAACCGACAATCGCAAAGAAATCGCGGCATGAGGTGCGGACAGCCCAGCGCCATCTATTGCCCGGCCTCGAGCTTGGCGGTGATCAGACCGACCTTGTCAATGCCCGCGCCGCGCATGATGTCGATGGCATGAGCGACATCCATGAACAGTACGGAGTCGTCCCCCTTGACGAAGGCCACCTTCTCCGCCCTCTCCTTGAAGATAGTTTCCAGCCGCGGTCCCAACGTTTCCCAGGTGTGCTCCTCCTGGTTGATCTTGAGCTTGCCGCCCGAGCTGACCTGAACGACCACAGTCTTACTGAGGATCTCCGGGCTGGGCTGCTGCTGGTTGGGCGAGGGCTGAGGCACCAGAGCCTCCAGACCTTTGGGTGTGAGAGGCGTGATCACCATAAAGATGATGATCAGCACTAGCAAGATATCGATCAGGGGCACGACGTTCATATCGGCCATCGCGCCTTTGGAACCGCCTATGTGGATGCCCATCTTCCTTACTCCAAGCGTTGAATGCGCCTGACTGGCGCTGGCCTTGCAACTGTAAATCGATACCCGCTCGTCGCCGCCGCTCGTTCTCCGTTACTGCGGAGGCGGGGGAGGCGTAGCCCGCTTCTCCTGAAGGCGCTCAGTGAGCAGGCCCAACTGGTCCACGCCGGCCGCCCGCACTTCATCGACAACCGAGACAACATCGCCGTACTTCGCCCGGGCGTCGCTGCGAACGAAGACGGTCTTATTGGGCCGGTTCGCGAGGCGGTCGCGGACAATCGAGGTGACCTGGTCCTTGGGCGTCTTGGTAGTGCCCAGGAAGATGTCGCCGCTGCGCGTAATGGCGACGACGATTGCGTCCTCCTTATCGGCGTCGGCCATGTCGATGGGATTCTGCACCCGGGCCATATCAACCGAGATGCCCTTCTGCAGCATGGGCGTGACCACCATAAAAATGATCAGTAACACCAACATGATGTCGGCCATTGGGATGACGTTTGGGGTCGACATCACGTCCCCGGCTTTTGGCTTGTAGGCCATGGCTTACTTCTTTCCGGCTCGGCGGGTAATGAAGTAGTTCACCAGCTCCATCGAGGAGTTGTCCATTTCTACGTCGAAAGCCTCAACTTTGTTGGTGAAGTAGTTGTAGGTCCACACTGCCGGCACAGCCACAAACAGGCCGAGCGCCGTGGTCACTAGGGCTTCAGAAATCCCGCCGGCCACTGCCGAAAGCCCGGTAGCTTTTTCGGCCTGAATGCCCTTGAACGCGTTGATGATACCGACGACCGTGCCGAATAGCCCGACGAAGGGGGCGGTGGAGCCGATTGTGGCCAGGCCGCTCAGGCCACGCTTCATTTCGGCGTGCACAATCGCCACTGAGCGCTCCAGGCCGCGCTTAGCGGCTTCAATCACTTCCGTCTCCGAGACCTGGGCCGAGGCGGACTGGAACTCGGACAATCCGGTGGCTACGACCTTGGCGATGTGGCTCTTCTTGTTGCGCTCGGCGATAGAAATGGCTTCGTCGAGCTTACCCTCACGCAGCGCCCCCGCCACCTGCTGCACGAAGACCCGTGACTGCTTACGGGCCGCGCTGTACATTAACAGACGATCAATCATGACACCCACCGACCAGGCCGACATGATAAACAGAATGATCACGACGGTCCGGGCAGGCCAGCCCATCTGGTGCCACATGGTCATGATGTCCCAACCCACCTGGGCTTGCAGCCAGAAACTCAACAGCGACAAATTGGCAAGCATAAGCTTTGCTCCTTTTCGTTCGTTGGCAAACTGTCCCCGGGGCAGCCGGACCGCCCTGCCTCGACCGACTCCTTTGAGTGTCACGCAACCGCGACGCCGCGGCCCTACGAGCCCAAGACGAAATTCACATCTATCGTGGTGATGACCTCGACCGGCTCGCCATTGAGCAGGGTTGGCTTATAGCGCCACTGGCGCACGGCTTCCATCGCGCTCGGAACGAGCAGCGGGTGACCCGAGAGCACTTGCAGCTCCTGCACCGTCCCGTCCTTAGCTATGACCGCCTGGAGGCGCACCACTCCCTGAATGCGAGCCTGCCGCGCCAGTGCCGGATAGACAGGTTTGGGTTGGCTGATCAAACTGGCCTGTTGAACCTGGCCGCCAACGCGGATGCGAGTGGGGGTGGCCTTTGGCGGGGGAGGCAGGCCGGAACCCACACCACCGATTATGCCACCGAGCACGCCGCCAGCCTGGCCGCCCGGCACTCCGCCCGGCACACCTCCTGCAACGCCGACCGCGCCCATATCAGGAGGCATCTCCTGTTCTTTAATGATATTGACTTCCTTTGGGATGGCCCGCGGGGCCGTCAGCTTTCCCGCCTGGATCAACCGGGCCACCGGCTTAACGATCTTGACCGGCGCAGCAGCCGGCGGGGGCGGAGGCGGCGGAGGCGGCGGGGGCGCTACCAACAGCGTAGTGAGCATCGTTCTGGGCAGCGCCTCGGTGTAGATCAACGGGATCAGGACCAAGAACCCTAGCACGCCGCACTGAACTACCGTTGAGAGAATAACGGTCCACGGCTTGTTGGTCTTCGTTCTTGTCGGACTGCATTCAACCAGATCGTCAAACATCTTGGCTTACCTCCTCCCGGCGGTAACTAGGCGCTCAGCGGGCGCCTCGCCCGTCCGGGGCTTGCTGCCGGCTGCGGATCCGGATCCTGCCGCACCCCGCTGGCTTCGCCAGTTATTCCAGGCAACCACCATAGGCGCGGCGATGCCAAAACTTGAGTACGTTCCTACCACAATTCCCACCACTAGAGCAAAAGAGAAAGTGCGCAGGACCTGGCCTCCCATCAGGAACAAGACCAGGACAGTCAGGAAGGTCAGGCCGCTGGTCAGAATGGTGCGCGACAGCGTCTGGTTGATTGAGCGGTTGACGATCACCGGGAACGGCTCGCGGCGCATCAGCCGGAGATTCTCGCGGATGCGGTCGAAAATGACGATCGTGTCGTTCATCGAGTAGCCCACCAAAGTCAGCAGCGCCGCGATGACCGTCAACGAAATCTCAAAATTCAGCAGCGAGAAGAACCCCAGGGTAATCAGAACGTCGTGGAACACGGCCAAGACCGCAGCCGCACCGTACACCCACTCGAATCGAAAGGCAATATATACCAGCATGCCCGCCAAAGCATAGAGGGTAACCCAAATCGCTTGGCGGCGGAGTTGGGCGCCCACCTTTGGCCCCACGATCTCCACGTTGCGTACGGCGAAGCTACCTAGCGAGAATTCATCCCGCAGAGTGTTAACGACAACGTCGCTGCTGCCCTCTACTTTCTTGAGTTCGTCGAAGCTGTTAACTATTCCGTTGCGGTCTTTGTCGCGGAAATCCACGAGGCGCCGGGCCAGTTGCGTGTAGCGGTCGCCGGGAGTCAAGCCGAGCGCGAGGGGGTCGCGGCGCGCGAGA
This sequence comes from Acidobacteriota bacterium, assembly GCA_003224235.1. Taxonomy (GTDB): domain Bacteria; phylum Acidobacteriota; class Terriglobia; order Acidiferrales; family UBA7541; genus QHYU01. Next base: position 10,498 of record QHYU01000070.1, on the reverse strand, counting down.
AATTCCGCGAGCGCCGCAGCGCTGGTCGCGTTGAAGTCCGGCTTCGAATTTTCGCCCGAGCCGAAGGTCTGGCGAAGGGCCTTGAGGATGGCCGCCTTCCCGGCATCGAGCGCTTCAGCGCCTTCTCCGCGCTGCTCGAGACCGATCACCACTTCATTGGTGTTGGGATTCGCGAGGTCGCTGATCCGCTGGATGGTACTGTCACCCAAGCCCTGCGCGGCCAGACCCTGGCGGATCCGGTCAATTGGCGGGGCTTGGGCAAACCGGACGTACACCAGCGTGCCGCCCTTAAAGTCAATTCCGTAGCGCAGCCCGCCTTTGACCACGCAGGAGATGCCGCCGATCAGCAGCAAGGTAAGCGAAAGCCCGATAAAGAACTTAGCCTTGCCCATCCAGTCCAGATCTACTTGCCGAAAGAAATTCATGCCGCTTCCGCTCCATTTCGTTAGACACCGGCTGGGAGTTGTTTGTTCCCGGCCGAGTCAGGTTCACCGATAGGACGGGCATTCACGCCTGTCCCGCGCTTGCAAGTCGCTGTCACGAACCGGACTGGCAGGAACAGCCGTCCTGCGCGGCCCGCACTAAATACTGAGCTCAACTTGGCGGCCCATCCGCCCCAAGTTCCAATCGAAAATCATCCGGGAGACGTAAATCGCCGTAAACAGGTTTGAAATCAAGCCGATCACCAGGGTTACGGCGAAACCCCGCACGGGGCCGGTGCCAAAAACGCCCAAGAAAGCGGCAGAGACAACCGTGGTCACATGCGTGTCGATAATGGTTAGAAACGCGCGCTGGAAACCGGCGTCCACCGCTGAGACCGCCGCCTTGCCCGCACGTAGCTCTTCGCGAATGCGCTCAAAGATCAGCACGTTGGAATCAACCCCCATGCCGATCGTCAGAATCACTCCAGCGATACCCGGCAAGGTCAGCACGGCGCCGAAATAGGCCAGCGCCGCAAGCAGGATGACCAGGTTCAGCACTAGCGCTACCACCGCGTTCACGCCCGAAACCCGGTAGTAGACGACCATGAAAAGCATGACCACGACCAGGCTCACCAGCGAGGCCTGCAAACCGTGCCGGATCGAATCCGCACCAAGCGACGGCCCGACCGTGCGCTCTTCTAAATACTTGATCGAAGCCGGCAGCGCGCCGCTGCGCAGCTCCAGCGCCAGGTCGTGCGCTTCCTGCTGCCCGAAGCGCCCCTCGATCACACCTGAATCGTCGATCCGGCTGTTGATCACCGGAGCGGAGTCCACTCGGTGTTCCAGCACGATGGCCATCTGCCGGCCCACGTTCTGCTCGGTAAACGGGCCGAAGCGGCGGGCAGCTTCGTTGGACAGATTAAACTGCACTTCGTAGTAGCCGGGGTTCTTGGTGCTGCGTTGCTCGTTGGCGCTGCGGAGGTCGCGACCGGTCACGATCGGCGTACGATCAAGTACATACCAGACCTCCCCTGGCGAGCGAGTGTCACCACTCGTAGACCTACCACGCACTAGCTCAGTGCCGGGAGGCAGAACGCCGCCGTGAGCCGCCAGCGCTGCGGCTTGAGATGGGTAAGTAGTTGGATCGGCCACGCGGCGAAGCTCGAGCTGCCCGCCGGCCTGGATCACGGCTTTGGCACGGGTCGGATCGCCCTCACCGGGGAGCTGCACCAGGATTTCATTTTCGCCCCGCCCGTGCTGCTGAATGACCGGTTCGGTCAGGCCCAGCGCATCGATGCGGCGCCGGATCGTCTCCTCTGACTGGTCCATGGTTCGCTTCTGGATATCCGCAACCTTTGTGGGCCGCATCGTGAGGAGATAGCCGGAGGCCTCCCCCGGCGCCGGGACCAGATCCCAGTCGGGGAAAAAGTCCCGCATCAGGTCGCGAAAGGCGGCCGACTTCTCCGGGGCGACGTTGCGCATCAGGATGTGCGTGTCGTCTACCTTGCGGATCTCTTCATAAGGGATGTTTTTATCGCGGAGCTGCGTGGTCAGCCGGTCCACGGCTTGGTCGGTTTCCAGGCTGACAGCCTCCTGCACCTGCACCTGGAGAATCAGGTGCGTCCCGCCCTGGAGGTCGAGCCCCAGCTTGATGCGTCTCGAGAAATTATCCTTGGCTTGCCCCCACGAGGTGGGGAACTCCGGGAGGCCAACCAAGCCATAGAGGCAAAGAAGGATGACAGCAACGATGAACAGCGCTTTCCACTTCAGATTGGGATTCATACTCGAACTGGGCTCACCGCGAGCGGGGAACCGCTAACTCTCCTTCGCTTCCGGTTGGATTTGGGCGATGGCCGACCGGGCTACCTTGATTTTTACCTGGTCGGCAATGCGAAGCTGGACCGCGTCGCCCTCGATGCCGACAATGGTGCCGTAGATACCGCCGCTGGTGACTACCTTATCGCCCGACTTCAGCGACGACAGCATCTCGGCCGTCTTCTTCTGCCGTCTCTGCGCGGGGAGGATCAGCAGGACGTAGAAAATTACCATGATAACGACCAGCGGCAGGAAGGTCATCAAACCGCTCGGCCCCTGGCCCTGGGCGACCAAAGAAATATCCGCCGGTGCGGTGTGGACGATCATCTTGTTTCCCGTCACTCCGACGCGTCCGGACTGTACACAGAAAATGAAGTCCTGCCCCTCCCGATGGCTCGGGCGGACAGGACCACCAGCCCTTTTCAGTTTTTACGCCACGAACGAGCCACCTACCAGCACCCTACTGCCGAACTCAGCAGTGACCGGCCTCGAGGCGTGCCTCAAGCTCTGCGGACAATCCAGCTAGGTGCCCAAACATAATAGCGTCGCGAATTTTGCGCATTATGTCAAGGTAAAAGTAGAGGTTATGGTGGGTGTTTAGAACCGCGCCGAGGATTTCGTTGGCCATGAACAGATGCCTTAAATAAGCGCGGGAGTAGCGCCGGCAGACCAAACATTCACACGCTTCGTCCACCGGGCGGGGGTCTTCGGCATAGCAGGCGTTCTTGATCAGCAGGCGCCCCTGGCGGGTAAACAGACAGCCGTTGCGCGCGTTGCGCGTGGGTAGCACGCAGTCCATCATGTCGATGCCGAGCCGGACGTAACCGACAAGCTCCTCGGGCTTGCCCACACCCATCAGGTAGCGCGGCCGGTCCGCCGGCAGCCGCGCGGTCACTTCGGCGGTCATCTCGCACGTCAGCGGAGGAGGTTCGCCGACGGCGAGCCCGCCGATACTGTAACCGGGGAAGTCGAGTTCGACCAGTTGCTCAGCGCACTGGCGGCGCAGGTCGGCGTAGCCGCCTCCCTGGACGATACCGAAGAGCATCTGTTGCGCGGCATCGCCGTGCTCAGCAAAATACTTGCGCGAGCGGCGCGCCCAGTCGAGCGTGCGCGCCGCAGCATGCCGCGCGCGGTCGTGGCTTGCCGGATATTCGACGCACTCGTCGAGCACCATCAGGATGTCCGACCCGAGCGCCATCTGCACTTCCGTAGCCTTCTCCGGCGTCAGGAAATGTTCCGAGCCATCCAGGTGTGAGCGGAAGCGAACGCCGTCGTCGGTTACCTTGCGCAGCTCGGCCAGGCTGAACACCTGATAGCCGCCCGAATCGGTGAGGATGCTCCCCGGCCAGGACATGAAGCGGTGCAGCCCGCCCATCCGGCGGATCAATTCGTGGCCGGGTCGTAGATAAAGATGATAGGTATTGGCCAGGAGCACCCGAACGTGGAGTTCTTCGAGGGTTTGCTGCGTCAGGCCTTTGACCGTCGCGGCGGTGCCTACCGGCATGAACACCGGGGTGTCGATCACTCCGTGCGGGGTGGTCAGGCGCCCGAGGCGCGCGCCGCTGGGGTCGGTCTTCAGAACCTCAAAACGAAAACTCATCCCCAACAGTGTAGCAGCCCGCGCGGGCATTCCCGAGCAGCAGCTTTAAATCGCCGCCCAGCCCACCACCATCAGCCGCAAAGCGATGTAAACCCCAAAAGTAATCCCCAGCGCCTTGCCCATTGGGATTTTCTTCGGATTGGCGGCGGAGAAGCCGGTGGCCAGAAGCAGCAGGGTCCAGATCCAGAACAAGTCTGCCGACGCGGCCAGCTTCTCGACCCATTTGGGGGCGTCACTCGAGACCAACGCGCCAAGATTGCTGGCGACAATATGCTCCGGATCCACCTCCCCCGGTTTCTTCAAGTACATGACGACCATGCCTAGGATTGAGCCGATCGCCGACGGCATGATCGCGTGCGCGCTGATGCCGAACGAGGTGCCGAATCGAAGGTTTGCCCCTGCCAGAAGATTGAATGCGCCCCAGAAGACCAACGTCAGGAAAAGCGCAAATCCCGTTGGGCCAAGGGCCCCGATTATATAGGCAAACATGGGAGCAAATTTTGTTTGCGGCCCCAGCGCCCGCTGCTTTTGGTCGTCCGAGAGCTGCTCGAATCGGGGATTCTTTTCCGCCTGCTGCCGGATGAAGCTGTTCCAATCTACCCGCTGGTTCATCACGTAGCAGAACACAAGACTCAGGACGGTCAGAAAAACAATCGGCGCGAGCCAGCTCGGGCGGCGGGCGATGTCTTCAAACGTCGCCTTGGGACTGAACAGCGCGCCAGCCATGCGGCCGATATGATTGATGGGAACCTGAGTCTCTGAGGCTCCGGGCGTGACCGGGCTCGGCGTCGGAATCGTAGCCATGACTTGTGACCTCCACGACAGGAAGACTAGGGCGGACCTCTCGACTCCCAAGTACGTCCGCAGCAGCGGAAGATTTCAGCAGGCGGAGTCTAGCGCACAAAGGCCAGGAAAGGAAATACTGCTGCGGTGGGCGAACAGACTCAGGGCAAAGCTAACCCGGGCACTTCCGGCACTGCGGCCAGCAACGCCTGCGTGTAGGGATGCGCGGGCCGGCTGAGCACCTGGTCAGCCTCACCCACTTCGACGAATCTTCCCGCCTGCATCACCGCGACCCGTGTGGCCAGTTGCGCCACCACAGGCAAGCTGTGCGAGATCAACAGGTAAGTGAGCGCGAATTCCCGCTGAAGAGCTTGCAGAAGTTCCAGGATTTGCGCGCCGACAGAAACGTCCAGCGCCGAGACCGGTTCATCGGCCACCACCAGCTTCGGCCGCAGCGCCAGCGCCCGGGCGATCCCGATGCGCTGCCTCTGCCCGCCGGAGAATTCGTGCGGATACTTCTGCATTGCGTCAGCGCCCAAGCCCACGGTTTCCAAGGTCGCGCGGACGCGCCCGCGCCGCTTGGCGCGCCCCAGATGCGGCTCGTGAATCTCGAGCGGCTCGCCGACAATAGCCTCAACGCGCAGCCGCGGGTTGAGCGACGCGAACGGGTCTTGAAATACCATCTGCATCTCGCGGCGCAGCGCGCGCAGCTCCGCACCACCAGCGGCGAGCAGGTCGCGGCCCTGGAAGCAAATCTCGCCTGCGTCGGGTTCAATCAGTCGGAGCAGCATCCGTGCCAGCGTGGTCTTCCCGCAGCCCGATTCGCCAACAATCGCCAGGGTCTCCCCCGGCGCGAGCGCCAAGCTCACATCGTCTACAGCCCGCACGCGGCGCCCGGTCTCCACAAACACACCGGCGCCGGCTTGAAAGCTCTTGCGCAAGTTGCGCGCCTCGATCAGAGCGGGTGCGGCCATTATTTCCGCTCTCTTTTCGGATCTTTGATTCTCCATGTCCCAATCGGTGCGAACAGCCGCCTCCCCCACACAGTCTGCGCGCGGGCCCGCGGTAGGCGATTTCTTATAGCGCCGCATTCCATGCGAGTCCCGGCAAGGCCAGGTCCGGGGATGACGATGAATGTGAATTGAGCCTAGCGTTTCTCTGCGACAACGAACAACGTAGTCTGGACGAATTCAATCTCCCTTTTTGCGCTGGAAGCCGCCTCTTCGCTGGGTGACAGCCCTGCGCCAGAAGCGGTAACCGCCGCGGTGGCGCCGCCGGACACGAAGCGCGGGTGGAATCCCGCCGTATCGCCCGGCATAGAGGTTTCCATCAGGCGTCTCGTCTCAGCGTAGCCCGAACTCCCTGGCAGCAAGCCCATGATTTGCATCCAGTCGTCGAATTGCCGCCGGCGCTCGCTCGTCTCGGAGGCTATTGACCGAAAGGGGGCGGCCTCGAGAAGCGCTGTGAACTCATCCGAGGTGAGCGTGCTCGCATGGGAGGGGTCGCGCGTTCGTTCGATGCGATTATTCAGCTTGCTGTCGGCCCCCTCGGGCACGATGATGTCCACCAGTGCCACTCGCCCGCCGGGCCCCAGCACGCGGTTCAGTTCGCGCAGCGTCCGGGCGGGGTCGAGAAAATGATGGAAGCTGTAAGCGCACACCGCCAAGTCCAACGCGGAGTTGCCGAAAGGGAGCACGTTGGCATCGGCACGCGCAAACGCGACATTGCCCAGCCCAGCGCGCGCCACCGCCTCACGCGCCTGAGACAGCATGGCCGGGGTGAAGTCTAGGCCGACGACAAGGCGCACGCGCGCCGCAAACGCCCGCGTAAACGTCCCCGGGCCGCAGGCCAGGTCGAGTGCGACAGCGCCGGCTGCATCTCGCAGCCCCGGCACGGCCATCCGGGCCAGCCGTTCGGCCTCTTCGCCGCGCGCCCCCAACGCGAATTGCGCGAATGACTGCGCTGTGCGCGTGAAGCGCTCACGTATGCGCTCGAGCTGCTCGCGGTCCTTTGTCGTCACCGCCTCACCCTGCCTCGACCAGGATACACCGCGCGCGATGCCTCGGCGCAGCGACTGGCCCGACATCGTTCACCACAACTCGCAGCTCCGGCACCGCTGCGGAGCATTCCGCGCGACGGTAGGGACACCGCGGCTCAAATGCGCAACCCGGCGGCAGCGCTCCCAGTCGCGGCACCGCGCCCGCGATCGGTTCGAGCTTCCGCCGCTTCAGTTGCGGAGACGCGCGCAGAAGGCCCTCGGTGTAGGGGTGCCTGGGCCGGCGAAGCACCGTGCCGGCCGGACCTTCTTCGATGATGCGGCCCGCGTACATGACAGCCAAGCGATCAGCAACCTGCGCGACCACACCTAGGTCGTGCGTGATGAACAGCAACCCGAGTCCCAGCTCCCGCCGCAGCCGTCCCAACAGTTCGAGAATCTGCTTCTGCACGGTGACGTCGAGGGCAGTGGTAGGCTCGTCGGCGATCAGCAGCCGTGGGCCCGCCGCCAACGCCATAGCGATCATGGCGCGCTGGCGCAAGCCGCCGGAGAGCTGGTGAGGAAATTGCCTCGCGCGAAGCTCCGGCTCGGGCACTGCGGCGTGCTCCAGTGCTTCGCGGGCCCGGCGCGTAAGTTCACCCGCGGCAAGTTCCGGCTGATGCGCTCGGATGCCTTCCTCGATCTGCGCCCCGATGCGCAGCACGGGGTTGAGCGCCGTCATTGGCTCCTGAAAAATCATGGCGATTTCGCGGCCGCGCACAGGCACACGCTCGCGCTCAGTGAGCGCGGCCAGGTTTAATCGCTCGCTGCCAGAGTTGCGCGAATCGTTTCTCTGTGCCAGCCATGCCTCGCCCGTGGTGCGCGCCCCTGGCGGCAGCAGCCCCAGCAGCGCCAGCGACAACATCGTTTTTCCGCAGCCCGATTCGCCCACCAGGCCGAGAGTCTCGCCCGCCGACAGCTCGAACCAGACGTCGTTCACCGGGCGCACCCAGCCTGCCGGCGTGGGAAGCTCCACGGTCAGCCCGCGAACCTCGAGCAGTGGCGCCATGCAGGCATCATAGAAGCGAAACTCCAAAAGCGAAACTCGAAACTCGGCAGTAGATTACAGAAGGCCAAGAGACCCAAGCAAAGCGCGGAATGGAAGACAAATCAGATTTGGACGGCGCGCGATCTTCCCTAGCGGCGCGAGACCGGAATCACGAATTTGAGTGCAGTGTGCGTTGAGGAGAAGCCGACCACCTTGACGTCCGCCAGGCCGGCCTTTTTTCCGGCAGCCATCACGTCAGCCTGGGTGATGTGCGGCTGGCCCTTGGGGTAGATGACCCATACCGCGCCCGACTTTTTCAGGAATCGCGCGAGACCCTTCAGCCGCTCCAGATCCGCGGTCCGTTCCGCCCCGAGGAAAATCAGATCAGAATCATTCCTGGGTTTGGCGTCCGCGATTTCCGCGGCTCGCTCCCCCAGTTGCCGAAGGAAGTTCGCGTCCTCCACGCCCAGAACGGAGACCACGGTGCTGGGCTTGATGCCGAGCTTGTCGATCAGACTCTTTGGATGAAGAATCTTGTTCGCCCACTTCTCCGCCGAGGGACCCAGCGCAAAGCTTGCCGTGCCCTCGGAAAAACTCACTCGGAGCTCACCATTTACGGCGGTCACTGACTCAATCGCCTGAAAGGGAATCGCCAGGCGAAAGTCGCCTCGGAAGATGAGCGCACTGGATTCGAGCAGGGCTTTGCCTGTGGAAACTCTGCCGCCGAAGCGCGCTGTGCACTCTGCCTGCTGTCCCACGCATTTGCCCCCGGTGGGAGATTGTAAAGCGACACGGAACAGGCCGGAATACCTGTCTTGCTTCCGCGGCGAGCCGTTGCGGCGCCGCATCGCCGCCGTGCGGGCGAGTGGAGCAGAATCTTCTGCGACTCCCTACACAAGTTTCGCGTAGAACCGTTACAATGCCGGGGCCACGCGGCCTAGTACGCCCAACAATTTCCCGAGGTTCGTTTACACTGGCTCTCGATGGACTTCGCCTCGCATCCCGGCGTGGACTGGAAGGCGCTATTCAGGCTCACTGGCTTCCGCTACTACTTCGCCGGGATGTTCATCTCGCTGTTCGGCACTGGGATGAATTTCGCCGGCGTTACCTGGTACATCCTAGCCGAGACCAACTCAACCGTGAAGGTGAGCCTGATCACGATCCTGGTGACGCTGCCCGGATTGGTCGTGCCCCCCTTCGGCGGCGTCCTGATTGACCGCGTGGACCGGCGCTGGTTAGGCATCGGCCTCGACCTGGGACGCGCCGGAATTGTGCTCGGGGCGGCGGCGCTGGCCTGGTCGGGCCACATGGCGCTGTGGCAGGTTTACCTGATGATGCTGCTGCTGGGCGTGGGCTTCGCGGTCTATTGGTCTACGACTAACGCGTTGGTGCAGGAGGTGATTCCGACTGGGCAACTGGTGGGCGCCAACGCCGCGGTGCTGATCGCAGTGCAGGGCGGGATGATGGCTGCCGGTGCGCTGGTCGGGTTTGTCTTTGAGCGGGCTGGACTCGCGGGCATCCTGGGGATTGACGGCGCAACGTATGTGCTCTCCGCGTTTTGCCTGCTCCGGCTGCGGCGCGGCTACTTCCCGCCGCACAAAAGCTTCGGCGTGCCCGCCATCACTCCGTCGCCCACCATCGAGGCCCCGCCGGAGATGACTGAGCCGGGAATGCTCCCGCCCATCGTGGAGCCAGGTCTCGTGATGGGCCTGTTCGCCGACATAAAGGAAGGGTTGCGCTACCTGCGCACGCAGCCGCGCGTGCGCGCGATTGGCTTGACTTACGCGTTCATGATGGCAGGGGTGCTTAGTGCCAATGTGCTGGTGGTGGCGCTGGCGCGCGACATCGTGCACGCCGGCGCTCGCGGGTATGGCTACATCGAAAGCGGCTGGGCCGTGGGCGCCGTGGCGGGAGGATTGGCCGCCGGGGTAGTGACGCGGCGGCGGCCGCGGGCGGTGCTCGTCGCGGCGCTGGCCATCCTCGCCGTAGGACACGCGCTGCTCCCCTATGTGGCCTTTCTGGCCGCGGCCGTGACCATGCAGGCGCTGTTCGGCGCGTGTCGCGCGCTCGGCGGCGTGCTCACGCAGTCTTCGATCATGAGCCTGGTGCCGCGCCGGCTGATGGGGCGCACGCAGTCCACCTTTTCGGTGATCTCAACGCTGCTGCAGGTGAGCATGAGCTTTACGCTCGGCTGGCTGGGGCAGCACGCGGGCTTGCCCCTCGCCTTCGCCGTGCTGGGGCTGCTGTACAGCGGCGCGGTAGTGGCTGCGCTGCGCGCCCGGGCGCTCACCGAAAGTGTCTCGCCCTGACGCGGCGTGCGGGCCGCGACCCGGGAGGGCGAGCCTCCGCCGGGGCACTGAAGCGCGTTGCTGGATTTCGCGGTTTACTTGGGGCATTCGGATAAATCAGAATGCCCTGGTTCGGACTCACTTCATGAAGCTGATCGCCAACCTCGTCGTCATTCCGAGCCCGCCGCGGCGATCGAAGATTCCGGCCCTGCCGGAAGGAATCCCTCACAGGTTCTCGCGGACGTTACCTGGGCCTGACCTGGGCTCGGTATGACTGTAACAATGCTTGGCGCCGCCGGATTTTCAAGCAACTTCCAGGCATTCGCGCTGGCAAGATAACAAGGGGGCAACCATGCTCGCGATTCTTCCTGGGCTGAAGGGAATGCTGAACTACCACCCGCTGTTCGTCCACTACCCGATCGCATTCTGGCTGGGGGCGTTGCTGTTTGAGGCCCTGGCCGTGCTCCGCTCGAGCGAGGAATGGCACCGCACTGCCGCGCGCCTGCTCTACCTGGGCACACTCACCGCGTTCGCCGCTGTGGGTACCGGTCTGCTAGCCGAAGAGGC
>QHYU01000034.1 GCA_003224235.1 Acidobacteriota bacterium | reverse complement strand
TGTACCCGTTCGAACACATCCCGGCAGAGCCGTAATCTCTATCGTGTAGCTCTGGTCGCCACCACGTTGGGATGCGGTCAGGCCGCAAAAGGAAGCCGCACGATGTAATGCCACACTTTAGGGCGGCAAGGCTGCCAGCCTGAAGGCTGGCGCTACAAATACAAATCAGGATACTACCCGCTCGTGCAGCCGCTGGCGAGCATTGGTTGAAAGCTTGCCGGGAGTTTCATATACTTGGCGCTCCGAATCTTGCTTATGAGATGAGCATCAACACAATAATTGTTGATGATGAAAAGCCCGCGCGCGACGAGCTGGCCTACCTGCTGAAGGGGTTTCCGGAGATCAGCCTGGTGGGGCAGGGCAAAAACGGCATCGAAGCCGTGAATCTGATCAAGGAGCACGCGCCCGACCTGGTATTCCTCGATGTGCAGATGCCCGGTCTCAACGGCTTCGGCGTGCTCAAGAAGCTGATGGACCGTAAGGTGAAGGTGCCGCACATCGTCTTCGCCACCGCCTTTGACAATTACGCCGTGCAAGCGTTCGAGGTCAACGCGGTGGACTACGTCTTGAAGCCGTTCGACAAGGGCCGCGTGGCTAAGGCCATCCTGCGCGCTAAGAAGATGCTGGAGGCCCAAGATTCCTCCACCAATCGTCTCGAAACACTGGTGAGCCAGTTCGGTGGAGCAAAGCCCGCGCAGCGGGTCAAGCTGCTGGTGAAATCTCAGCAACGGCTATTCCTGGTGGATGCCGAGGATGTCATTTACGCCACCATTGAAGACGGGCTCATCACGGTCGTGGCGCGAGAGATTGAAGGTTCCTCAAACTACCGCACCATCGAGGAGCTGCAATCCTCGCTCGATTCCGACGTCTTTTGGCGCCCGCACCGATCTTATCTGGTCAACATCAACCGCATCAAGGAAGTGGTGCCGTGGTTCAAGTCCAGCTACATGCTCAAAATGGCGGATAAAAAGCAGTCGGAGATTCCCGTCAGCCGCACGCAAACAAAAAGGTTGCGCGAGCTGCTGAAGATGTAGTCGCGCAACCACGCCTTCTTCCTTTACCTCCTCTCCTCCTATACATCCAAGAGATTCTCTCTGCCTTTTGGCATTCCTTTGCCACTGTGCTAGCATCGTCTTTACGCCTCGCGCAATGGATTTTTCCCTCAGCGACGACCAGCGCCTGATCCGGGACACTGTGCGGCAATTCATGGAGACCGAAGTGCGCCCGGTGATCCGCGAGTACGAGCGCGAGGAAAAATTCCCCGCCGCAGAGCTGCGCAAGCTCGGCGAATTAGGCTGCTGCGGCATGCTGGTCCCGGAGGAGTGGGGCGGCGCCGGCGTGGACAACGTCTCCTACGTTCTAATGATTGAAGAGGTGGCCCGCGTCCATGCCGCTACTGCGGTTGCCCTTAGCGTGACCAACTCGGTTGCCTGCCCGCCGCTCTCCAAGCATGGCACCGAGGCCCAAAAGAAGAAGTATCTGCAGCGCCTGGCGCGAGGGGAAATTCTCGGCGCGTTCTGTCTCACCGAGCCGCAGGCTGGCTCGGACTCCGCCGCAATCCAGACGCGTGCCACGCGTTACGGAGACACCTATCGCCTCAACGGCACCAAGTGCTGGGTGACCAACGGTGGCCTCGCCGGCCTCTATCTGGTCTTCGCCAAGACCGACCCTGACGCCGGTGCCCGAGGAGTAACCGCTTTTCTGGTTGAGCCTTCCTCTCCCGGCTTCCGCGTGAGCCGGTACGAGGATAAAATGGGCATCCGAACGTCGCGCTCGGCCGAAATTGTCTTCACCGATTGCGCGGTGCCGGCCGAAAACCGGCTGGGCGAGGAAGGCCAGGGTCTGAAAATCGCGCTGGAGACGCTCGACGGAGGCCGCGTGGGCATCGCCGCGCAGGCGGTGGGGATCGCACAGGGGGCGCTGGAGGCCGCGGTGGGCTACGCCAAGCAGCGGCGCGCGTTCGGCAAGACCATCAGCGAGTTCCAGGCCATCCAGTGGATGCTGGCCGACATGCAGACTGAAATTGAAGCGGCGCGCGGCCTGGCCTATTACGCGGCGTGGCAGCGCGACCAGGGCAGCGCCCGAATGGGCGCCTACGCCGCGCGCGCCAAACTCTACGCCAGCGAAATGGTGAACCGCGTCGTGTACAAAGCTGTGCAGGTGCATGGCAGCGTCGGCTATTCGCGAGAAACCGACGTTGAGCGTATGTATCGGGACGCGCGCGTCACCTCCATTTACGAAGGCACCAGCGAAATCCAGCGCATGATCATCGCCCGCGATCTGCTGTCCCCTGGCGGCGGCGTGCGCGATACAACACCCCGCGAGGGCGCGCGCCCTGGTCGACTCGAGGCGGAGGCGAAAGCCTTCGAATCCTCCCGGCCCAAAGGAGGCCGCTAGAGTGCCCGCAGCGAGCTCCTCGGAACGAGGCCTCGGGGCAAGCGCTCGCGGTAAGCCGCGGCGCAAGCGAGTCCTCAGCGGCATGCGTCCCACTGGGCGGCTGCACATCGGCCACTACTTCGGCGCGCTCTGCAATTGGATTCGGATGCAGGAGGAGTACGACTGCTTTTTCTTTGTCGCCGACTGGCACGCCCTGACCACCCACTACGCTGAAGACACGCGACTGGTGCCACAAAATACGCTCGAAATCGCGACCGACTGGCTGGCCGCCGGGCTCGACCCCGAGAAATGCATAATGTTCGTGCAGTCCAGGGTGCTGGAGCACGCTGAGCTGCACCTGTTGCTCTCGATGGTGACGCCGCTCAGTTGGCTCGAGCGCGTACCTACCTACAAGGAGCAGATCGAACAGCTCAAGGACAAGGACCTGAGTACCTACGGCTTCCTGGGGTACCCGCTCCTTCAAGCCGCCGACATCGTGATCTACGAGGCCGACCTTGTCCCGGTCGGCGAAGACCAGGTGCCTCACGTCGAACTGACTCGGGAGATCGTGCGTCGGTTTAATTTCTATTACGGGTTTCGCATCAGAGAGGAGCTTCTCGCTCCAGAAAATCGCAAAGTTCTGGAGGGTATCTTGCAGCCCTATGGCGAGAGCCGGCTTTTGCCCGAGTCTGCCGCTTCTCTTAACCCCGACCAAGAATCGAAGATTCTAGGGGTACTGATGGGAGACGCTAAAGATGGAGGCGTCGAAAATTTCCTGGAGAAATTTAGGGAGTACAGGAAATTTTTCGACAACAGGAAGGTGTTGCGTGAGCCGGGGGTCATGCTGACCGAGACGCCGCGCTTTCCCGGCACCGATGGCCGGCGCATGGCAAAGAGTTATGACAATGCCATCTGGCTGAGCGAAAGCGACGAGTCGATCCGCGCGAAGACGAAGGTGATGATGACAGATCCGGCGCGCAAGCGCCGCCAGGACCCCGGTAACCCTGACGTTTGCCCGGTCTTCAGTTGGCACAAGCTGTTTTCGCCGCCGGAGACGATTGCGTGGTCCGACCAGGGCTGCCGGACGGCTGCGATCGGCTGCATCGAATGCAAGGCTGCTATGGCTGATAACCTGATACGCTGGATCGAACCGATCCGCGCCCGCCGGAGAGAATACGAGGCGGACCCTGAGAGGGTAAGAGAGATCCTGCACGAGGGCTCAAACAAGGCGCGAAAGGTCGCGACCAGGACGATGCGCCGCGTCCGCGAAGCGGTTTTCGGCAACGCGCGGCGAGCGAAGGGGGAAGACGAGGCGGATGCCAAAGCGCAGGCCGCGATGGGGAGTTAAGTGCCTGGTGTAACAGCGGGCCCACCCCCAGTGGGCCGGGCACGTGTAACGCCGGCACGCTGCCGGCGGGTTGCAGGTGGCTAGCGTTAGGAGCAAGTCGGCGACACGGATTCCGGGAGTACTTGCGACAGAGCGGTTTGCAGGTAATGATGAGCTGAACCGGTGGTAATCGATGATGGAGTGAGCTGGTAGATGGCGACACCTTACAGAATCCAACTGGAAATCTACGAAGGGCCGCTGGATCTGCTGCTTGACCTGATCCGCAAGCAAGAAATCGACATCCGCGACATTCCCATCTCGAGGATCACCGGACAATACCTGGAATACCTACACAAGCTCGAGCAACTGGATATAGACATCTCCGCCGACTTCATTTACATGGCCGCGACTTTGATCTACATCAAGTCGAAGATGCTGCTCCCGCCCGACCCGCAGGCAGGCCCCGAGGAGCAACTCGACCCGCGCGCGGACCTGGTCCACCGGCTGCTCGACCACGAAAAATTCAAGAACGCCGCTCAGATGCTCTACCAGAAGCAGCAAATCGAAGAGCACGTGTGGTCCAAGCCTGACCGCTCGCTCTACGAAGGAGACGCGGCGGAAGGAGAAATGGTCGTCTCGCTGGTGGACCTGGTCAAGGTGTTCCAGCAAGTGCTCGAGCGGCGCAAGGAAGTGGTCAAGATCGAGCTGCGGCACGAACAGTTCACCGTGGCGCAGATGATGGAGCAGTTGCGCAAGCAGTTGGTAGCGAGCGAAGGAGGCATCGAGCTGGTGGCCTTCTTTGAGGCCTGCCCCTCGCGTCACGCCATGATTGTCGCATTTCTCGCGGTTCTGGAGATGGTGCGCCTGCAGGCGGTGCTGCTGGTCCAGCAGCAACTGTTTGGCGAAATCTGGCTGCGCAAGCATAAAATGTTTGACGTGGTTTTCTCCGGCGGCGAAGGGATGGAGCAGCCGATGAAGCAAATCAACGAGCAGTACCTGTGAGCTATGACACCTGAGGAACTCAAAGGCGCTCTCGAAGCCATCATCTATGCCGCCGACGAGCCGGCCACGGTTGAGCAGCTCGCCGACGCCGTCGGCGTGGGGAAGACCGAGGTGCGCGCCGCGCTCGACGAACTGGTGGCCTCCTACGCCATCGAGGAACGTGGTGTAGAAAT
>QHYU01000069.1 GCA_003224235.1 Acidobacteriota bacterium | reverse complement strand
TATCGCCACAGAACCTGGACAGGCATTCGACGTAGCACAGTGGCGAGAAATCAGCAATGAGATCGAGCATTCGGTATTGGCAGGACCGACTAGGGTCGGCCGTGAATACAGTTTCAGCGGTCGTCGTGTAACAGGTTCATGGAGAGGAAACCTCTCTGGCGTTCAGGTTTATCCTCCGCCTAGCGACCTTCCTCGTGTCCCGACAGAATCTGGTGATCACCCGTTTATTTTGGAATTCCCGCTGATGATCGCTGGTCTAGACACATTGACTAATCACAGGCGTTTACGCAAGCACTGCGACCTTACCCTTTTACTCAACGTTTTACTGGTCGGTGGAGCAAAATCGATGGGGTTCGGTTTTACATACTGCTGAATAGCGACGGCGGCCGCAATGTTGGCGAGCTCCCAGCGCAGCTCCGAGCGCGAAAGAGATGCCACGGCTTGAGCCAAGAGAAGCGCGCTTGTGTTCGACGCGTCGGCCATGTGGGATTGAATTGTATCCAAGTCACGATTCGAAGGGCCAGCGGAAGTACAGCGTTGCTTCTGCGGACAGCCCATGTTAGGCAGTGAGGCTGTCTACTTAGAAATATCCTGCAGGTTAAATATTTGGACACAAAGCCAGCTTCGGACTTTAGATTTTCTTTAAGTTGAAGCTAAACTGTAAGAAGCCCATGACAAGGGGACGGCGGGCTGTGAATGCTGACAAGTCCTCCGGCCCGCCGTGCCCCCAGCCCGCGCTTTGAGCCCGACTCCTGGAATCGGGTTGCGTCCTAGTCTGGTCTCTGGGCCCAGAAAACGCGAAGAACACGCAACGCGGCAGGGCTAACTGAGCGATAATCCAAAGTTATTACTACTTTCCTCGAGCGTGCCCTTTCTTCCAGATACCAGATAGCCTCGGGGGGGCGGGCGGGTGGCCCATCCTTTGCCGGGTTTGCAAAGGGTGGGGATTCTGGTTTTGGCATTCTTTCCGAAGAATCTCAATACCTACAAGGCAAGCGGCGGGATCGAAATTAAGAACTCAAAAGCCCCACCCTTTGTCCGCCGCGGACAAAGGATGGGGCACCCAAAACATTCCTGGTGCGTCATCTGTGGGCCACCCTCCCAGCCACAAGGTTTGCATCCATTAGGTTGCGCCCTTGGTAGAATCGGCCCGGCTTGTCGAGAAGGAGGAAACCCATGGCCTGGATCAATACCATCTCCCCAGACGAGGCGACTGGTGAACTCAAGCGCTATTACGAGGAGGCAAAAAAGCGCGCCGGGCGTGTCTTCAACATAATCCGGGTGCAGAGCCTGAACCCGCCCGTGCTCGCCGCTTCTACGCGGCTCTACGTCACGCTGATGCACGGCCCTGGAAGCCTCACGCGAGGCGAGCGCGAGATGCTTGCGACGGTCACCTCTTGGGCGAACAATTGCTTTTATTGAACGCAGGCCCACGGAGAGGATCTCCGTGCCGTAACGGGCAACGCCGAACTGGCGAACGAGATCAAGCGAGATTACCGCCAGGCTCCGATTGATGCCAAGACGCGTGCCCTGCTCGATTTCGCCGTCCAGGTGACGCGCGACATCCACCAAGTTACGCGACAGACAATCGATGCGCTGCGGGCGGTTGGCTGGAGCGATGTCCAGATCCACGACGCCGCGCAGGTGGTGGCCCTCTTCAACTACTTTACCCGGTTGGCGGACGCGCTCGGCGTCGAACCCGAAGACTTTATGCCCCGCCAATAGTTTGGATGTCTCGCAGTAGACCGCGAGCACAAGAAAGAGAGCGTGGAGCGCATCTTGAAGGTCAGCTTTCCTGCTAGAATCTGCATCATCTCTAGACCTACGAAGCGTGAAGGTGGCAACGATGAGAGGGGCAAGGAAGACGGCGCTTGTGACAATTATTTTCGTGTCGCTCGGCGGTGTGCTGTTCGCCTATGGGCAGGGCCCGAAGCAGGTTGCTGGGGCGGACACGTCGCTCGCCAAAGAAGAGCGCGAAAGGCTGCTTGCCATCGGTAAGAAGCTTTTTGTTGAGCGGTGCGCCAAGTGCCACGACGAACGGGGCGACAAACCGTTGGGAAGCGGTCCTCCGCTGAGCGAGCGAAAACTCTCCGACGGCGAAATCGCACGCTCTGTCTCCGGGCGCTTCAAGGATGCGCCTGATGAACAGAAGCGCGCTGTGGCGCTCTATGTGCGCAGCTTCATGAAAGGGAAGTGAAGCCGGGTTGGAGAGAGTTGTGGTTTCGTGGGATGCTCACACTTCGCACTCTATTGAGCCGGCGCCCCGCCCTTGTAACGGATCAAGCGCGCTGTGCCGCTTTGTTTGTTGTGAGCGGTCCCGGCGAATCGAGCAGGCGGTCAAAAAGTACGGCTCGAAGGCGCTGAAAGAAGTTGCCGGGGCTTCCTGATGCTAACGCGAAGTAAACTCCAGGCTGCCAATGGCTTTGGCGATGACGTTTTCCTGGATTTGGATTAGGTCCGAATCGGCGTAGGTAATCCCCAGGATGGTGAAGACATCGTTGCCGCGAGCCAGCGACAGCACCACTCCCGACCAGTCATGGCCGTCGACAGTGCCGCGGTAGCGCCGCTGGATCGCCGCCAGTCCAGCGATATGGGTGCGCTGCTCGGACAACCGGCGATAGTTTGTGTAGACGTCGCGCAGTTGACGCTCGGTCGCTGCGGCCTGCGCGTCGAGCGAATCTTTCATGCCGTCCCGGCCGATCACCAGCAGCGTGGTCTCGTCGCCCGTGCCCATTGCCACAATCGCCGTGGGGAGCGTTTTCTGCGCGTCTTCAAACACATGCCAGCTGGGCGGCTTAAACATGCGGAAGCCGTAAGTGTGATTGATGTAGAGATTGCCTTGCACTTCTTCCCGGTTGGGAGGTGGGCTCGGCGCTGGGGTTGCGCTTGCCGGTGTCGGCGCGGGCTGCGCGGCGCCGACCTCCGCTACGGCCGGTAGCGGAACCACTTTTTTGGGAGACACTGCCGCTGCGGGAACAGAGGCTGGCGGAGCAACAGTGTCGGAGGGGCTCGTTGCGGTGAGTGGCGTAGCTTGGCTGGCCTGAGTGCCCTGAACGGGAGTTAGTTTGTCCGCAGTAGCAGCAGGTCCCGCAGCCTCGGCCGGGGCAGGCTTCTTGGCCCCGGCGGCGACGCCCTTCTTAGCTTCGGGCTTAGGCTCTATTGGAATGATCGCTGCGACTTTGTCCTTGCGCACCAGCGCAAAGCCGTAGCTGGTTTGCACCTTAAAGGAGTTATCTTCATAGCCGACGATCGTGCCCAGGATCTTGCTCCCGTCTTTTAGGCGAATCTCGTCCGCAGCGGCGCTTGGCGCTAGGCAAATCGAGGCCGCGGGCGAAAGCAGTGCCAGCAGGCAGATAGCGCGTCCCCACATGCCTCCGAGTATGTCAAACGCAGCGCCGCGGCAGCAAGCCCGCTCAACTCGGCAGCTTCTTGGGCGTCAAGGGGCCGATTGGCTATTACGTTTGCGTACCATCGAGTGCAAGAGAGAGAAGCTGCTTCATAGCCGTGAGACGCCTCGCGGCGCGTCTCGCCGGCGAATTTCAGGCGCTGGCCGGAGGCCGGCGTTACAGCCGCATATGAGTCTTCCAGGCAACAAGAAGTTTTTCGGTGCGCGCGGCGAGGCGTTCGATTTCCCCCAGCGTGGCCAGGAGCTTCGCGCGCAGCTCGTCCGGCAAGCGCGCCTGCGATTGGCGCAATGCCAGCGCCTCCGCCAACAGGCGCAGTTGCTTGCGATGCCGCGGGTTGAGCCGCTCCCACAGGCGGCGCTTGCTCTCTGCGTTTCGCCCCAGCCACTGCTCCCCGGATACTTCCGGCCGCCCGCTGGCTGGCTCCAAGACCGGCTCCTGCTGCTTGGCTTTCGGCGTAATCATGTTCGTTGGCGTCGAATCTCTTCACCCGCCGCAAGTCACGGAACTCGAATTACGGGTCGCAAGACAATTTTGACCCATCATTACCCGGCCGCTTCCAACTTCTCGCAATTGATCTGCCCGTCCGGCTCGACCCGCCCGGTCACGCGCAGTGTGCGCGTCTCAAACACCAGGCCGCCATAGCGTTCGTAGGCGCCGGGAAACAGCACCGCCTCGTAGAGGCCGCGCTGGTCTTCCAATGTGACAAACATCATGTTGCGGTAGTCCTTGGTGCCCACGTGGCGGAAGGTCACTACCCATCCCAGCAGCGTCACCCGCTGGCCGCGCAGGCGTGGCAACTCGCTGCTCCAGGCTTCGGCGTTGCGCGCGACCCGGTCGAGCGGGTGACCGCTCACGCACACTTCCAGGATCTCCTGTTCGTACCGCAAGCGCTGCTCGCGGGTATAGTCGGCCGCCGCCATTCCCCAGGCGTTCCAGTTGGCCTCGTGGGGCGCCGGCTGCAGCGCCTCGGGGAAAAGCGTCTCTGCGGTCGGCGCGGCTGGCGGCAAGCCGCGCGCGCGCAGCAGGTTCAGCCGCCAGAGCAGCGCCGGGCGGGTCATTTTCAAGTTTTGGTTCGCGTGTGGGTCTGGGACGCCCCCTGCGTCGCCAGCCGCTTCCTCGCCGACTTCATCAAACGCCCCGCACTTGATGAGCGATTCGATTGCGTCGGGTTCCACCGGCACGCGTCTCAGAAAATCTTCGAGCGAGCAGTAAGGCCCGTTCTGCTCGCGCGGACCGGCGATCTTCTCGATGGTTTCCAGGCGCAGCCCTTTTACCTGCATCAGCCCGATGCGGATCGCGCGCCCCGTTGTTCCCGAAGCGGAAGCCTCAGTGGTGTACTCCAGCCGCGAATGATTCACCGAAGGCAGCCGCACGTCGATCCCCCAGCGCTTGGCCTCTTCGACGTAGGCGGAGACATGGTAGAAGCCTGCGCCCGAACTGCACATCGCGGCGAGAAACTCGGCCGGGTGATGCGCCTTCAGGTAGGCGATGCGGTAAGAGAGATCGGCGTAGGTGGCGGCGTGCGCTTTGCAGAAGCCGAACCCGGCGAATTTTTCTACCATCTGCCAGGTCTGTTCGCGCTGGGCTCCCTCGAGGCCCATTCGCTCCGCCGCTTTCAGGAACTTCGCGCGCAGGCGCTCGCGCTCGCGCTGGTCGGCAAATTTCGTTGTGGTGCGGCGCACCAGGTCGGCCTCGGCGAGCGACATGCTGCCGACTGCCTGCGCGATCTGCATCACCTGTTCCTGATAGACGCACACGCCCAGGGTCTCCCCGAGGATGGCCTTGAGACACGAATGCGCGTAGCGCACTGGCTCCTGCTTGCGCAGCCGTTTCAGGAAAGTTTCCTTCGCGCCATACTCGGAGGCCCCCGGCCGGATCAACGCCAGCGCCACGGCGATGTCGTCGAGCGCGCGTGCCTCGAGCGTGCGCAGCAGCCCGCGCATCCCCGGCGATTCGATCTGGAAGACGCCCATCGTGCGGCCCTCGGAAATCATGGCGCAGGTTGCGGGATCGGCTTCGGGGATGGTATCGAAGTCCACGCGCTTGCCCCGAGCCTCCCCGAGCGGTTTGCCGGACGCTCGCTCGATCTCCTCGAGCGCCAGCGACATCGTCGTCAGGCCGCGCTGGCCGAGCAGGTCCATTTTGATCAGGCCGAGTGCCTCGACCGCGTTCATGTCGTACTGCGTGACGACGATGCCCTTGGTGGCCACCTCGAGCGGCACCAGCCGCGTCAGTGGCTGCGCCGAAATCACCGTGCCGCACGGGTGGATGCCCAGGTGCCGGGGAAAATCGTCCAGGCGCAGCGCGACCTCGAGGATCGTTTTCCACGGCTCTTCCTGGGCGGGCAGCGCGCGGCATTCGGGCAGCGTGCGGATGGCCTCGAGGATCTCGCGCACCGGCCGGTGCGGCAGGCGGCGCGTGAAGTGGTCCACCTCGCCGGGGGAAAGGCCGAAGACCTTGGCCACCTCGCGCACGGCCAGGCGCGCATGCATGGTGATGAAGCTCGCGATCATGGCCACGTGTTCCGCGCCCCAGCGCTTGTATACGTAGTCGAGCAGCTCGTCGCGCCGCGCGCCGCAGAGGTCGAGGTCAATGTCGGGGCAATCGCCGCGCTGCTCGTTGAGGAACCGCTCGAAGTAGAGGCCCCAGCGCAACGGGCAGACGCGCGAGATGCCCAGGCAGTAGGTGACGATCGAGCTCGCCGCCGAGCCGCGCGCCACCGCCGGGATCCCGCGCCGTCGCGCCTCCTCGACGATGTCCCAGACGAGCAAAAAGTACGGCGCGAGGTTCCGCTTCTGGATGACTTCCAGTTCGTGCGTGAGCCGCGCGAGCACCTCCGGTCGCAGCGGGCGGTAACGCTGCTTGGCTCCTTCAAAGCACAGCTTCCACAAATACGAGAATGGCGTCTCGCCCTCGGGGACAGGGAACGCGGGGAAAATCAGCTTGCCCAGTTCGAGTTTGAGATTGCAGCGCTCGGCGATTTCGAGCGTCGCGCGGAGCGCCTCGGGATGGTCGGCGAAGGCGCGGCGCATCTCGTCCACTGATTTGAAATAGGCTTGGGTGCTGGCGATGTCCGGCGGCGCCACGGTGGTGAGCAACGAGCCGGTGCGGATGGCGTTGAGCACGCGGTGGTGCAAGTGCTCCTCGGGCCGAAGGAAGTGGACGTTGTTTGTGACTACCAGCGGCACATCCAGCTCGCGGCCCAGCCGCAGCGCCTCGCGCAGCGCGCGGCCGCCGCCGGGCGAGAGATGCTGCACTTCGAGATACAGCGCCGGGCCAAAAATCTCCTTCAGTCGCGCAACGCGCTCAGCCACTGAGACAGGGGCGCTGCTTTCTGCGCCCCCTGCTTGCGGCGCGTACAGCGCAATCACTCCGTCGTGATGCGCGCTCAGAACTTCGAGTGAAACCGGCTGATCTTGGAGCTGCCGCTCGGTCACCAGATGACACAGGTTGCTGTAGCCGGTATGGTCGGCGGCCAGCAGCACTAGCGTTTCGTTCCCCCCCGCTGCCGCCCTCTGCTCTTTGCCATCGATTTTTTGGGTGTCATCCCGAGCCCCGGCCCTGCCGGGGCGAGGGATCTCTCCGCACGAATTTCCTGTTTCAATCTCGAGCGCGGCGCCGACAATGGGCTTCACGCCCGCCTCGCGCGCGGCCAGATAAAACGGTACGGCGGCATAGAGGCCGCCCGTGTCAGTCAGCGCCACCGCCGGCATCGCGTGCTCGGCGGCTGCGGCGATGATCTCCGCCGGCGACGGCACCGCCCGCAGGAACGAGTAGTGGCTGTGACAATGCAAATGAACGAACATCGCAGCTCGAAATTCCAAGCTCGGAGCAACGTTGACGTTATTCCGAGAGAGTGCAAGCGACCGAGGAATCTCTCCGCGGGGTCATCGAGGCAGGGAACGGGAAGAAGAAATGTATGGTGCCCGTAGCGCCGGCGTCTCGCCGGCAGTTTCCAAAACACCGCAGAAAATTCGCCAGCGGGGACGCTGGCGCTACACCTCAGCCCCGCACCACTGCCGGACGGCCGTCATCGCGAGAGGCAGGGCGTGGAGAGCACCAGCCCGTTGGGCTTGGTGGCGTAGTACTCGCGCAACTGCAAACCCTTGCCGTAAAACAGCGCATTCCAGCCGAAGCGCTCGCGGATCGCATCCACACCGCGATTCAGGTACCAGCGGCGGTTGGCCATGGGGTCAAACAGCTCGTTTTGCCGCCGCTCGGGCTCGAGGTTTGCCACGCTCACGCCCACGAAGCGCAGCGCCACGCGCCGGGTAAACAGCGCGCGGAAAAGCTCCAGCGCCGCCGCGAGCAGCAATTTTTCATCATTGGTCGGCGGCACCAATTTCGCCGAGCGATTCACCGAGTAAAAATCGGTGTAGCGCAGGCGGAGCGCCAGCGTGCGCGCCTGGCGGCGGGCAGCGCGCAATGTGGCTCCGATGCGTTCGGAGAGGTACTCGACGAGACCCGCGAGGAATTCGAGATCGATGGTCCCGCCCTCCACGGTCGTTTCGCGCGAAATGGATTTGGGCTCGGGCGGGGTCAGGACCGCGCGCGGGTCCAGGCCGCGGGCGCGTTCGTAGAGCTGCCGGCCGACGGCCTCGCCGAACGTGGCCACAAGCGCCGCCAGCGGCACGTGGCGCAACTGGCCGATGGTCTCGATGCCGCGCTCAGTAAGCGTGACTGCGTGTGCGTGGCCGATGCCGTGCAGCTTCGCGACGGGCAGCGGAGCGAGGAACTCCTCCTCGGTGCCCGGCGGAACGATGCGGAAGCCGCGCGGGCGCTCGAGCCGCGACGCCACCGCCGCCACCAGCTTCGACGTGGCCGCTCCCACGGAAACGCCCAGGCCGGTTCTCTCCCAAACGCGCTGCTGCATCCGCCGCAGTGTGCTGGCGAAGTCCGGATAGAGCCGGTCGGTGCCAGTGAAGTCGAGGTAGAAGTCGTCGAGCGCGGCGACCTCGATCGCAGGCGTGAAGGTTTCCAGCAGCCGCCCGACGCGCCCGGCGTAGTCGGCATAGTGTTCGTACTGCCCGGGCACGACAATCGCCTGGGGACAAAGTTTCCGCGCCTCACGAAAACTCATCGCCGTGCGCACCCCGCGCGTCTTGGCTTCGTAGCTGGCCGAGGCCACCACGCCGCGGCCCACCAGCACGGGTTTTCCGCGCAGGCGCGGGTTGAGCACCTGTTCGACCGAGGCGAAGAAGGCGTCCACGTCCACGTGAACGATCTTCGCTGCACGATCGCGCACTGGGTACCCTGAGAAAAGGTTTGTGTAGCCCGCCTCTTTAGATGCGGAGGGTTCCTCTGGTGAAAGTGACGACGCCTGAAGATCCGGACTGCTTCCAAATTCCCCGGGTCTGAAGACCCGGGCTACAGCGAGGGCATCAGGCCTGCGGTCAGACATGACGGACTCCTGCGACACCTGCGGGGAGGAACGGGAGCGGCAGAGGTGCGGGCATGCTCTCGTTTCTTCTTCATAGCGCCGGCCTCCGGTGGCGGGTTCCCCGCGTTACCCGAAGCGCCGGCGAGATGCCAGCGGAACAGTTGTCGCGCCGGCTGGCGCTTACCCCGACAACGTCAGGAGCAGGCAAGGCCTGCGCAGTGGGGCGGCGCCGATTTCATTTAGGACGGGCGAGGGGTGACCTTGGAGAGTCACATGGACAATGGGGTCAGCCCCTCGCCCGCCTTCCCGTTACCTCTACCTGGAAGAGCATAGGCGAAGAAAAAGCGAAAGTCAAGCCTTTTGTGCAAGCCTTCTCCTGCGGCTTCCGACTAGTCTGGAAAGGCCCCCACAATGATCATTTCGTAGGGCAGCTTGGTAGTGACCGGATTCTGCCCGTTTTGGCTGGCTAGGTAGGCGATGCGCTCCAGGTTGACGCGCGGGATGCCCAGCACGTGTAGCCGGTCGCCTTTCTTCAGGCCCTTCACTTTCGTCGCGGGCTCGGTTCCCGCGACGAAGACCATGCGGCGCAATTGGCCGACCACGGTGCTTCCTTCCGTGTCCAGCACCGTGGCCAGAACCAGGACGCCATCGGCGACCTGCTGCGGCGGGCCCTGCAGTTCCATGACGAATTCGGCATAGTTGTAGCCGGCTTTCGGGGCCTTGATGCCGATGGCCGAGCTGTTCGCGCGCACAGTGACCGTCATGCTTTCGTAAGAGCTGAAAGCGGTCCCGGCGTCGTATGCCTGGTAGCCGGGGATGGACTGGAACGCGCTCAGCACGCTGGTCGTCTGCAGCTGCGTGATCGGGTGCACCTCGAAGACGTGCGCGGGATTGGTGTCCTTCGGCACGGGCACGGGCTGGCCCTGGATCTGGTCAGTGGCAGAGGGATGCTCGAACCAGATCCTCCACGCGCCGGAGAGGGGAATGGGCTGGTTCTTGCCTTCGTTCTGGCGAATCAGGTTTACGCCGGCTGTCTGGGACTTTGCATTCATCACTTCAGCCACCATCGGCAGGCCGACCTCATTGGGCGCGCGGCCGGAGCTGTGTAGGTCGCCATCTTGGCCGTCGCTGCTTATCGGGTTAGGCTTCTTATGCGCGTGGTCTATGATGAACTCGATGTCAGCCGTGGCGCGGTTTTTGTATTTCTCAACGAACGCGCGTTTCAGAACCACGGTGCCTGCGTGCGAGGCCGCGGGCGCAAGCGCCAGACTGAGCTGGAGCGCCAGCGTGATAGCAATGCGCAGGCGGTTTTTCACGCCGGCTGCTCCTTCTGTTTCTTTTCGCCCGGCTTCTGGCCAGCCGCGCGGATTTTCATACACTGGTTGAGCAGATCGAACCAGAACGGCGCGCCGAGCGAGACCGCAACCGTGCTCAGGCCCCAGCCCAGCAGGTGCGGTGGCAGCCATTCTCCCAGCGACTCTTCGCGGAATCGCTTCGATTCCTGCCGCCAGCCAGCCACTTCCGCGAGCGCGTTTTTTTCCTCCTGAGTCAGCAGCGGGTTTGCGTTCGTCGCTTGTGGCTTAGGCGGTGTCGGCGCAGGCGATTCCGCATCGGTGTATTCCGGCGGAGGGGCCATCTGCGCGCGCGCCTTGGCTTGCTCGACGATGTTCGTGCGGAGAACGGGGTTCTGCCAGAGCCGATCGGCGATCTGGAGTGTGTCCGCGTTCGCCAGGAGTACGACGGTGGCAGCGAGAACCAGGCTCCAACCCTGCATCTTGCGCTTGTACCAGCCGGAGACGCGATCCATCTGGTCGTTAAACCACGTCTCGACTTTCTCCTGCGACGTGCCCGGCGCAGAGCTCTTCACAACCGCATCAAGCGACTTCCTCAAAGTCTCAGGAAGCCTGCCCACTCCGCTGGCGAACCGGTGCTCCAGGCTGGCATCTTTCGGGTTTTCGCCTTTTTCGCCGATGACGTCCATCAGGGCCAGCGCAAACGCGCGCGGCGAAATGTAGGAGGGACGCCCGCCCTCCTTTGCCGCTTGCGACTTGATCAGCGGGTGTTCGTAGAACTCCTTCGCTAGGCCCGGCGTGGAATTGAACATGCGGTGGATGCCCTGCTCGAGCGTCTTGGCGCGCCATTTGAACAGGCTGGCCAGCCACTCACTCACAGCAGCGCAGATGACCGCCAGAAGCAGGTAGATAAAAGCGAGGCCGATGGCGACATCGAGGACCACAGAACCAAACATCGGTTTGCTGCCTCCTTTGCGTGGTTTTTTCGGCTCCAGCCGGGCCCCTGGGCGGCACGTGCTGGGAGCCGAACTCTGTCTCTTGTCTTTATAGCTGTCAAGTAGTGAATAAGCACGATCCCCTGCACGTTTTTGGGAAACAAAGGACGCGGTCAGGCTTGGCGGATGTCGGGGACACCCAAGATGCGGATGCCTTGGCAGGGATGTTCCACGGCGCCGACGAGCGCGCGGACCATTTGATCGATGCTCACCAGGCCTAGCCGCCGCGCCGACTCCCGGGTACCGGGCAGGCGCTCAAACAACCAGTAGAGTGGCACCAGCAGATACGGCCAGCGGTGCCCCGGCCCCAGCACGTACCACGGCCGCAGGATCGTGGCATTCAAGCCGCTCTTGCGGATTATCTCCTCACACTCGCCACGCACGGCCACGTAGGCTTTCATTACTGGCGCGGGTTGCGCCACGCTGACGTAAACGAAGTGCTGGATGCCCGCCTCCACCGCCGCCGAGACTGCGGCGCGTGCCGAAGCCAGATCCACGGCGCGGAATTCATCCGCCTTTGATGGGTTGGGGTGCGAGACGCCCACCAGTTGAACGAATGTGTCTGCGGGCGCATCCGCGGCCCGCACCTCACACGCATAGGACTCCTTCACCAGCGCGTCGCCCACCACCGCCGCGCAGCCCGGCGGGAGTTTTCCTTCCGAGCCTTTGCGCACCAGTGCGCGCACGGAGTGGCTGCGTTTGAGCAACTCCGCTACCAAGCGGCGGCCCATGTAGCCGGTGCCGCCGGTGATGAAAATTTTGTGCGCGGAAGGGTTTTCGTTCATGGCCAGCGTGGGACTTTATGCCGGGGAATAACTACCGTCAAGCATGGGGACAAAGTGCGGTAGAAAGTGCTTCCTAATCTGGCGCTTTGCGGCAGAGTTTAAAGTGGGCTTTCGTCAATCGGTGCAGGCGATACCGGGCTGCGGAAAGACGTAGCGTTCCGGTTTGTTAGATCAGGTTGCTGGCGGACTTTGGCGCTGTCCGGGGATGTCGGCAGGATTCGTAGGAGTACCATCTGGAATCCGAGTGGCCTTTCGGAGGGAAGCCGGTGCGGCGGGCTTTCCCCGCCGCACCTGGACTCGATGGCTGTGGAACCTGTCTCTTAGTGTTTCCCGGACCTGCTGGCACCCTACTCGCGGGCTGTTTCTACGTTGCGCTTTGGGCCTTGAGCGCGCGGTTCAAGCCTACGGAACTTGAGGGGCCTCCTCCGGCAGCGCGGCGACAAGCGGTTCGGTGAACTGCTCGGCTTCGGTCGAGCCGGCAAGGGCCGTGGTCGAGGACTGTCCGGCGGAGATGGTTTGCGCGACCTCGTCGAAGTAGCCGGTGCCAACGAACTTCTGGTGCTTGACGGCGCTATACCCAGCCTCTTCTTCCATCCGGAATTCGGCCTGCTGCACCTGCGAGTAGGCGCTCATGCCACGATCGCGGTAGGCGCTGGCCAGCTCAAACATGCTCAGGTTCAGGGTGTGGAAGCCGGCCAGAGTGACGAACTGGAACTTGTAGCCCATCAGGCCCAGTTCCTTTTGGAAGTTGGCGATGGCCGCGTCGCTGAGTTTCTTCTTCCAATTGAACGAAGGCGAGCAGTTGTAGGCCAGCATCTTGCCGGGGAATTGGGCGTGGATGCCTTCGGCGAACTGCCGCGCCTCGTCCAGGTCCGGCTGCGAGGTTTCGCACCAGATCATCTCGACGTAGGGCGCATAGGCCAGGCCGCGAGCGATGGCGGCTTGCAGCCCGCCGCGGAACTCGAAGAAGCCCTCCACGGTTCGCGGGCCTTTGATGAACTCCCGGTCGCGAGGATCGGCGTCGCTGAGCAGCAAGCCGGCGCTGTTGGCATCGGTCCGCGCGATGAGCAGGGTGGGGACGCCCATCACGTCGGCGGCCAGGCGCGCTGCGACAAGCTTTTCAATAAACTCGCGAGTAGGCACGACGACTTTGCCTCCCAGGTGACCGCACTTTTTGGCCGAGGAGAGCTGATCTTCAAAATGCACGGCGGCGGCGCCGGCTTCGATCATGGCTTTCATGATCTCGAAGGCATTGAGCGGCCCGCCAAAGCCCGCTTCGGCGTCGGCCACGATGGGGGCAAACCAGTAGGTGCCGTTCTGGCCTTGGACGCAGTCGATCTGGTCGGCGCGCTGCAGCGCCTTATTGATGCGACGCACCAGCGCGGGGCAACTGTCTGCCGGGTAGAGGCTCTGATCGGGATAGGTTTCGCCGGCATTGTTGGCGTCGGCGGCCACTTGCCAGCCGCTGGCGTAGATGGCGTTCAATCCGGCCTGCACCATTTGCACGGCCTGGTTGCCGGTCACAGCCCCCAGGGCGTGCACGTAGGGCTGGGAATGGAGCAGGTGCCATAACCGTTCGGCACCCAGCAGTGCTAAGGTATGCTCGATTTGAACCGAGCCGCGCAGCCGCAACACATCTTCCATGCTGTACAGGCGCAGGATTCCTTTCCAGCGCTGGTCGGTGTTCCAGCCGTTGCGCGGATTCCCTTGGCCGTTGGGTTTCCAGTCGTTTCTGCTCTTTGCCATTCTTTCCTCCTTGTGCCTTCCGTCACTTCACTGTACCCGCCGGCGGGGGAATGACCCACGCGGGGTAAGACTTCCAATCAAACCACAATTCACCGCCGGCACCGTTTCAAACACTCGGCGCGGGCTGGATGCCGCGCTTGGAAAAGGAAGCCAGAATCATTTTCTGGTGTCGGCCAGCATTCAGCCGCTCGTCGGCCTGGAGCAAGGCGTTCAGTCCTGCTGTGTAGCTCTCCCTCGCGCGACGTATGTTTGCTACCGTAGACTCTCGCGTAGGGTCAACTAACTTCCCCAGCAAGAGCAAGGCTTTGAGCACCAGCAGGTCGGTCTGTCGCACACCGTCCGGCTCCGCTGCACCTAATAGCGTGCGGAGGTCCCATAGCGCGGCGGCCCAAATCGTGCCGTTTGCATGCGCATCCGCCACGGGACTCTGGTCGTAGTCCGCCATCGTTTTGGAGGAGGTGAGGCTGCGCGGATGAACCTCTTGATGGTCATGGCGGCGGTGCCAGGCCCAGATGTGAGGTGTTCCCAGCATTGTAGCTGCCCAATAGTCGCAGGTCCCCTCGTCCATGGCTGTCTTGAGATTGACTTGTCGGTGGGGCGGGCGCAGTGCGTTTGCTCGAAAGTCGGCCGTGTGCCGGTTGATGTGGTGGCCATACTCGTGATAGAGGATCCCGGCATTGTGTGAGGCGTTATGCCGATAGCTCCCTCCGGCTGCCTCCACTAACACACCATGCTTCAGCAACTGCCGGCCCGGGCCTAGATGAATCTCCCCATCCGGTGAGATCGGCTTGTGCTCCCACAGGGAGTAGAAATGGCTGGGCAACCGATAGTGTCCTCCCTGAAATGGCAACCAACGATTACCACTCCTCAATCCGTCGCGAATGCCATCCTCCTCCGTGGCAGCGTGGTGGGCGTTCACTACGGCCGTAACGAGGGGGAGGGGCGGGGCCCCCAGTTGATGTAGCAGGTCGTCCACATAGGCCGCGATGCGATCGAGGTGAAAGTAAGTATTGACCTCCCCAAAGTGGGACGCCTGGATGTAGCGCCAACGAAAATCCCGGTCGGCGAGCACGACCTTGTCCATGCGCCCACCTCCGCGTCCCGGTTCGAACACGTAGTCGCCTTCTGCGTTCGGCTGCGCATCACCGATAGGGACGGTTCGAACCGAACCCGTCGCCAAGTCGGGCTCGCTAACGGCCCCGCCGTTTCGCACCCGGACGAAACGGCCCCACAGACGAACGGTCCCCGCCCCGTTCGTGTCGATGCGTAACAAAGGCTCAACGGTTGCGGTCACCCGTCCGCCGAGCGGATGGGAAGGATCAGGCGTCCAGACATAAACACAACCGCGTCTCACGCCGCCACGCTCGTGGGGGCCGCGGAGGAATCAGGAACTAGGCCTGGCACCATCTTCAGCAGCCGCGCATTCAATCCGCCGGATTGCAGCTCCTTTCCGGTAATACATGGGAGTCCCGTGGCTGCCTGGGCCTCTTTCATGCCGAGCGGGCTCATGGACACAACTCCAGAGATGGCGAGCGGATCGATGCCCCAATCACGCAGCACGCGGATCCCAGCTGCCGCTCCCAGGGGATCCCCAGCGGCGAAGAGCCAGGCATCAACACTAGTGGTGAAGCGCCAGGTCTGCAGCAACGCTGCGGTTTCGCGCTGAAGCACGCCGTCGGCTACTTCGACAACCACCCATTCGACTCGCCGCGAAGCCGCATGATTAATAAGCAGGCCGTATAGATTTAGTAATTCCTCCAGAGTGCTGAGATAGGTGGAGGGGTACCCACCGTCAACGAAGTCCAGGGCAACGCAAGCCCCGGCGTCCAGCATGCTCCAGGTGTCCTTACCTGTGGCCGTGCCAGTGAGTTTGATGCCCGCCACACGATGTCCCTGCCGCCGCAAGCCCTTGATGAGGCTTGCAACGGTGTAGGTCTTACCTGCCTCCATCGAGGTTCCGCAGACCACGATCACGCGCGGATGCTCTAAAGCAGGTGTGGGCGCGACAGCGAACTCGCTCAGCCGTAAGGGACGCCCGTGGTCGTCCCCGATGGCACCCAGCAAGCGCAGTTTGCTCGGTTCCGCGACGCTCGCGTGCTTGCTAGCGACCAGACCACACACACCACCCATGGAGAGCAGATCGCAGCCTCTCCCGTCTGCGCGTACGTAGCCTTCAAACTGCATGGTGGCATAGCGGTTCCCAAAGACAACGGCAAGGCGGTCACCCTCGTGCAGGTTGCAACGGCGACCGTTGGGGAGTTCCAGGCTTGCGTTTTTACCGATCTTCTCCAGCTCTGCAAGCACGATGTCGCCGGCCTGCGGAGAATCTGGGCAGGGCAATACGCTGGCAATCCTGTCCTCCGGGAGCCGCCGCAACGCATAAGAAATTCGTATACTCCCTTTTACCTCTTCAGTGAGAGACATCGCTGCTTTCTGTCCGTCGTTCATTTTTTCCCTTCCCTGGGTAAGTTTGTGCGCAAGATCGCGGGTCTCGCGTTACCCGATAACGCAAAGGTCGCGATCCAGGGAGAGTGTAACTCCGCCGGATTTCAGAAATATGAATCCGCTTTTAAATGTCCGTGAACGCGGTGCGATGAGATGTCACATTTTGTACTCCCGCAGGGGAGACGCTCCCAGAAGCAGGAGTTCGCTGGCAAATCGATGGGCGAGAGCGTGATCCAAAAGCATGCAGTCTTCTCTGCTCTGCCTTTTATTCTGAAGAATAATAAATCAGCTCAGAATGCGAGCCATGATTTCAGGCCAGCGTGAGCTTCAGGAAGGGGCAAGATGGCTGGCGCGGCGTGGAGTCGCGGCGTGGGCTAGCCAACGGCGATTTGATCCGCCGTTGCCGAAGGGTCCAACTGGCTGGCGAGCAGGCAACGAAGCTTGGTGCGGTCGCCCCGGAGGAATGTCTCCAGAACTCTGCGCGTGTGCCGGATTGTTGGCTGTATTCCGCAGTCTCAACAGTGAGGCTGGCCCTTAGGCACGGACAGGGTACTTCCAGGGCTCGCGTTTCTGCGCCGCCTGCTTGGGATAATCACCCAGCCACTCGTGTTTGGGGCGAAGCTTGAAGGCGAGCGCTTCGCCGAGTCCGAAGAAAATGTTTTTCTTCTGAATGGCGGCGCGGCGCTCCGCGTGCCGCTGCAGCACGCACGCCTGATACGCTTCAATGGACATGTCGGTCGAGGCGCTGATGCCGAGGTCGTTAGTAATCTGGTTGCGCCGAGCCAAGTGTCCCGTTAACAACTCTGAGCGTCCAACACCGGGCATGTAAACCCACAAACATTTGGGCAGTCGCATCATGTAGCTTAGCGCCATTGTCTTGCGCACCCCCGAGGAGAACGACCAGCCGTGATGCAAATTGCTGCTGATGTTGTACGTCAAAGGCATTGGCCCTTTTTTCGCCGGAAAAATCTGGAAAATCTCGACAAAACAATGGTGCCGCGGGTGGGCCATAAGCCGCGAAAAGGCAGGAATGTACTGGCCGCTGTCGGGCACCATCGAAAAGTCCATCAGCTTGGTAAAGCCCAACGCCTCAAAGTCCTGCGTGATTTTTTGCAGGCCAGCTTGGTCGAGCTTGGGGAACTGCTCGACGCGCGCCGGTGGAAAGCCGTAGGTGTTCGGCAGGTTCTTCAAGATCTTGCGCTTGAGTGTCAACACCATCAAAAGCCAGCGCAAGAAGGGAAACGCCGGCAGCAGGTAGATGAGTAACGACGCGAGCACCAAAGGCGACGAGTGTCTCGCGAGCACCCGGCCTTCTCGATTCGAGGGCGATTCCAGAGCCAGGTATTGCGCCTGGCTTACTGCTTCCCATTCTGGCGCGCGGTAGATCACCCGCTCCGGGCGGTCCGATCCCGGTCCGCTCAGCGCAATCGAGCCCGCGGGCATCAGCGCGCTGTAGAAGTCTTGGCTTCCTGGCGCGGGTTTGGGAGGCGCATGAAAAGCGAGTGTAAACTCGGCGTCCTGGAGTTTGAACTGTATGGTCTTATCTTTGTATCCGTAGGTCGGAAAATGTTTGTAGTCCCAGCCTTGGCCCGCCAGGATTTCCTTCTCGCGCTGAAAGGGAGAAACCATCTCGCTGCTGTTGTCTTCGTCGCTGGGCGTGATGGCGCTCCCGGAGACCAGACTAAGTAACTCTGCGGCCTCGTTGGGGCTCACGGCGACAAACTCCGAGCCGGTCCAGCGAAACCCCGACGCCGCCACATTGGCGTACTCGCTTGAGACCACACATAGCGCGCGTTCCGAGATCACAAAGTGGGCGTAAGCTCCCATGTTGGGCAGCTCGAATTGCTCGAGCTTCCCTTCAGTCAAGTGGAAGGCAATCGCGTGACTGCTTAGCAGGTCAGGCGCAGCTGCCAACTGCCGCAACATCCGAGGCAGAAGTTTGCTCACCTCATCTGTCGCTACGCTGCTCGCGCGGCCCCAGCGTTGTTCCTCGATGAAGATGAATGCCTCCTCGCCGCGCGAAAGCCGCGCCAGGCGAATCGGCCGGCTTCGCACGGCGTAGTGCACCGGCAACCGGCGCGCGGCAAAGGTAACGGCGCTCGCAAAGGCAACGAGCACCAAGAACACGACCAGGGCTTTCTTCATCGGCACATCCTCCGGGAACGTTCACGCGGGGAGCGTGTGACATCACACATCTCCAGTGAAAGCGCGCGAAGGCCCCTCTCTAGCAGTACAAATGGCAGGCCCGCCGGTGTCAATGTAACCGAAGTTTGATTTGTGCCGATTTGTGCTGGTTCAGTACAATTGCCCGGCAGCGCAACCGCCACGACAGGCGAACGACAGGCGAAAAACGCGCCTAGGGAGTTCGGAGTTGCTTGGAAGGTGTTTCCCGTTCCATTTTTCTTGCGGTGAACCCCTGGTAAGAGCCATTCAACGGGAACGAATGAACTCTTTCAACAGAACTCTTGCTCGAATTTTCTAGACTCACGATGAGAGAGCGTAAGAAAGCGAAAGCAAGCGAGATGATGGTAGGTAGTTGCCAGGGCGCACGTTAACCGTCAGTTCCAAAGGCACTGCGAGCGCTTGTGTCAAGTTGCCTCATTCCTTCTCCTTCTCCCTCCTCTTAACAATCAACAGAGCCAACCACAAGAAAGAGAGCAAGAATGCCTCGAAGTCCATCTTTATCACTCCCCTTTGCGCAATCCACAGTGCCAGCTGAGAAGCGAGTTCCCAGTGCGCGGTGTCGAGCTTTTTGTCTGGCGGAAGACTTTCATCTGGGTTCAGGTGGAGGCCCGATTCAAAGAATGAGGCCAGGCTACCCCTCTTGCTCCTCGCCTCACAACGTCGGTTGGTGCGGGGGGCGGAACAGCAGCACCGACTCAGCGAGCGGAACTGGGCAGGTCCTGCCCGAGGGGACGATCAGGTTTCCGCCCCTACTATAATAAGGGTTTAGGGAATCCATAAAAAATATAACCAGATGCGAATTCTCAGAGGCTGAGGTCGGGCTCGGAGACCAACAGCATGCACAAAAATGAACATCGCCCTCCGCCGTCTTCGATAAGCTCCTAGTCTAGGTCCGGATAAACACCACCACCGATCTCGGCTGGGCCGTATAGGACAACGAGCCCAAAATCGGGGCCGTTGCGGGGTCCATGAAATCTGCGGGGCTGTCCAAGAATGTGTCGACCACCCGTTTCCACTCCTGGGGCCGGCCTTCCTGGACGACGAAGTCGAGCGGTTGCCAGTAGGCATTGATCATCACATATAAGTCGTTGTCATTTTCCGATGCCCCACGGAGGTAGTAGGCAAGGGTGTGCGAATCAGACGAGATGTCCGGCTGAGCACCGACCCCGTGCCATCCCACATCGTCTCGCCAGAACCGCGAGCGCGCCAAGGAGGGATGGCTCTTGCGGAAAGCGATCATCTTCTGGAAGAAGCGGCATACATCGGTGTGCGTTGGCAGGCGACTCCAGTCGAGCCAAGTGACCGGGCTGTCCACGTTATAGGGGTTGCCGTTGCCGCCCTGCGTTTGCAGGAACTCGTCGCCGGCGCGAAACATCGGCGTGCCGTTGGACAACATCAGCAGGCAGCAGAAATTCTTAACCTGCCTCTTCCGCAATTTCAAAACCTCCGCGCTGACACCCGCCTCCCCGTCCCGATCCCCGCAGTTCCAGCTATCCGGAGAGTTGTAGGCGACCAAGTCGTAGAGGGTCAACCCGTCATGAGAACTGACGTAGTTCAGGCTCTGGTAGGCGCGGTAAGCATCCCGTAGAGAATCCGGAAACACATCTGAGCTGCCATAGATTCTGGTCATCAAGTCCGGCACCTTGTCCGCATCGCTTTTGACGAAGTGCTGAACGGTCGTGCGGAACTTATCGTTCCACTGACGCCAGCCGATGCCAGGGAAGCTGCGCTGGAATTGCTTGCCCAGCTCATAGTTTGAATATGAGCTATTGCCTTCCCACGGCTCGGCAATCATTCTCACTCCTGCCAGATCAGGGTCAGAGGCGATATCGCCGAAGATGGGCGGATCGTCGAAGTTGATCGAGCCGTTGGTGTTTCGCGAAAAAACCGATGCCAAGTCGAACCGGAAGCCGTCTACATGCATCTCCCTGGCCCAG
This sequence comes from Acidobacteriota bacterium, assembly GCA_003224235.1. Taxonomy (GTDB): domain Bacteria; phylum Acidobacteriota; class Terriglobia; order Acidiferrales; family UBA7541; genus QHYU01. The sequence goes on along the minus strand of QHYU01000069.1, from coordinate 3,026 downwards.
TACCGGAGGCTGTCGACAACGAGTTCCCGCACAGTACGGTTGGCGCAGTGCAGCGTGTTCCCGGTCCCGGTGTAGTCCGCGTACGGATGGTTGGGATCGTCGGAGGCCATGTAATAGGTGCTGTTGTCGATGGCCTTGAAGCTGAAAGTGGGGCCGGACTCGTTACCCTCTCCTGTGTGGTTGTACACCACGTCGAGGAAGACCTCGATGCCCGCTTGGTGCAGGGCCTTCACCATCTCGCGAAACTCTTGAACCGGCTCCCAACCTGTGCTTCGTGTGGCGTACTTGTCGTGTGGCGAAAAGAAGTTCAGAGGCATGTAGCCCCAATAGTTCGGCTCGGTTGCGTCGAACTGGTACACCGGCATCAGCTCGACGGCTGTGATGCCGAGCTGCTGCAAGTAGGGGATCTTCTCAATCACTCCTGCAAAGGTCCCTCGCTTGTCGGCGCCAACCGCGGAGTTGGCGTTCATGGTGAATCCCCTGACGTGCATCTCGTAGATAATCAGATCGCTGTCATGGCGTGGGCGTTGATCCTCACCCCAGTCAAAGGTTGGTTCTTCGCCGGATAGGACGCCGAGTGGTGCCTTGCCCGCGTTGCCGGCGGTGCCCAGCGCCGCCCCTCGGTTGAACCCCGGGGGAAAGAATATGGATTTAGCGTAGGGATCGAGCAGAATCTTCTGCGGGTTGAAGGCATGTCGCTCAAACCGGTCTCCCGAGGGAGGAGGCCCGTCGATGGAGTACGCGTAATATTTCGCCCCCTGCATTTGGGCCTTTGGAATGCGGAGGTGCCACACGCGGCCTGTCTTGTTCTCGAGGTAGTGGAAATCGTAGGTGCGAACGGGGTTGACGAGGTCTCCCGGCCCGTAAAGCAGCAATGTCACCCGTGTCGCATACTTCGAGTAAAGAGCAAAATTGTAGGCCTGCTCTGCCGCAATCCAAGTTGCGCCCAGTGGGGTAGGAGAACCTTCGCGAGTAGCCCAGGGAGAAACGATCGCCTCCGGGGCCCTTGCTGCTCTGCTAGCCGGAGTTGACATGTTCGCCTCCAGGATCCTTATCTCTTCATATGTAGCGCCAGCCTTCAGGCTGGCAGCCTTGGTTGATCGGACCTCAGCGGCTAAAGGCAGCGGCCAAAGCCGGGACAGTACCTCCCCCTCCCCCACCCTTTTTTGTAAGTGTTCATTCTAAGGAACTTTAAGTCCAATGATTTTGTAACTGCGTATTCTAAAGGGTTTGCGGAAGCATTTTTCGTAAGTGCGCATTCCAAAGGGTTTGCTAGCGCGCGCGTGAGACAGGCAGTCACGATATTTGCATTTAAAGCTACCTCAGAGGTAAATACTATGTCAACAGGAAACTCATCGTTGCCGGGCATGGGCTGTGGAAAATGCGTATTCGAAAGAGATGCGCGATACCGGCTGGAGGATGAACAGAAGGGCTGAGAGCATGCGGAAGGGAAGCTGCATCAACAGAGTTATCCACTGATTTTCAGACTTTAACTTGACATTAACTTCTTTGTTGCATAGAAGTGCAACAAGTCTTCTGCCCGGGGAGGGCCCATGCGCCTCACGCGACCTGCCCTTTTACTCTTGTCAGCCTTCTTGATCTCGATTCCCGTCGCCGCGCAGCAGCAACCGCGAAAAGATCCCCAAGCTTTGGCAATCCTTGCTCAATGCCAAGCGGCTATGGGCGCTTCGGCGGGGGTCCGTGACACCATCGCAGAGGGGACCATTGCGTTTGAAGGTGGTTCATCGGGAACGATTACGATCAAGAGCAAGGGTGTTGCCCAGTACCGTCTCGACGTCACCAGCAATGGGAAACAGGTCACGAACGTATTCAATGGGGGCACCGGCCACCGCCAGCAGGACGGTAAGAGGACCGACCTTCCCGTATGGTCGCACAGTATCAGCGTCCGGAGCACATACCAGCATTCTCACGCATAGCGGATTTTGTCCTACCCAATACGAACGTAGCGTACGTGGGCTTGGAGGATGTCGGCAGCCGCAAGGCTCATCATATTTGGCTGTGGTCGCTGCCCACCGATGGCACACCGCCGGAAGTCGAGAAGCTTCTTTCTGAGTTTCACGTCTTCATCGATGCCGAATCCCTGTTGGTGGTAAAGACGCAAAACTACCTGTTTTCCCCGGAGATTATTGAGAACCGAATCCCTGTCGAAAACTACTACTGGGACTATCGGACGGTCGGGGGCGTAGCCGTCCCGTTCCGGATGGTCCGAGTCGTTTCCGGCAAGAAACACAGTGAAATCGTAGTGACCCACGTTGCGCTCAACGTGGGTGTGGCGGATTCCGACTTTCAATAGGCCCCAGTTCAGGATGAGGAGCTGACTCAAATGCCCGCAATGCGCTTGTTTCTGATCTGCGCGGTGGCTTGCGCGGTGATCTCCGCTCGTGCCCAGGACGTCATCCCCACCAAAGTGAATGATCAGAACCGGACCGGCGGCCTCCCGTTTTCGACCTCCATCGGCACGGATGTCGAGAGCGTGGATGTCGCTGGCGATAACCTCCGGGTGCACATACCCATCGTCTCCATACCCGGGCGAGGCATGAACTCCGGTCTGGTGTTGACCTATGACGGGCGCTTTTGGCTCGCGTCCCGCTATGTGGACATACATGGGAATTACATCTATCAATGGAAGTTCGAGTCGCGCGGCGCAGCCGCGCTCAGTTCTGCAATCGGCTGGCGCAAGAACGTCGGCTACTTCACGCACGGAACCAAGAAGTTTTCTTGCCTGAATAACACTGCGACTTATCTGACGAACTACATCTACATTGATCCCGACGGTGGCAAGCACCCGCTGGCAGTGCAAGGCGCGGCCTCAAGCGCATGCGCCGTCCAGGACGCGAATGGTCCCGATCTGGGCGGGGAGGGGATGTGGGGCATGATGCCAGCGGAAGAAGAAGGCCAGCAACCAAGAGTGGGTGAATCCGCATGATCCGGACGCGCGCATTACCAAGATGAAGGATGGGCGGACGCATCTGGCGCACAAAGCCGAACATGCTGTTGATCTGCAG
>QHYU01000033.1 GCA_003224235.1 Acidobacteriota bacterium | reverse complement strand
TTTTGCGCTCCCGTGTATGGTGGCCGGTGACGGGGATCGCGATGGGATTCCCAACGTGTTGCTGGAGGCGATGAGCGGTGGGGTTCCCGTTGTCTCAACGCCGGTTTCCGGGATTCCAGAGCTAATCGAATCCGAGCGCGACGGCCTACTGGTCCCTCCCAGCAATCCTGCGAGGCTGGCCGAGGCGCTGGATCGGCTCCTGACCTCTCCGCAATTGAGGGAACGCCTAGCCCGAGCCGCCAGAGCCAAGATCGAAGCGCAATTCTCGATTCATCGCAGCTCTACACAATTAATGGCTCTTTTCGAACAGAGAGGGACAGATGAAGGTTCTTTATCTGTGTAGCGATGCGAGCATCGATCTGACTGGCCAGAAAGGCGCCTCCATTCATATCCGCTCTTTGGTGCGCGCCCTGGCTGACTTGGGCCACGAGGTAACGGTGCTCTGCACTCAAGTGAGCTCTCCAACGTCTATCGAAGCCGAGTTGCATGCGAAGGTTCGTCCGGTGCCCCTGACTGGCTGGAACCAGGGCCTCGCCCGGGCTGTTCGGGCTGGTGACCGTTTTCTGCGCAAACCGACACGCAAATTCCCGGACGCAGTTCGGGCTCTGCACAATCTGCGCTTTTTCAGAGCGGCAACGGATGCGGCTCGGAAACTTCACCCGGACTTCATTTATGAGCGTTACAGCCTATGGGGCACGGTGGGCCTTCGCCTGGTGAAGGATCGCTCCATCCCACTTGTGCTGGAGGTGAACGCGCCGCTCACTTACGAACAGCAGCGCTACCGCGCGAGCTTGACCTGCCCGCCACTGGCACGCTGGGTGGAGCGGCGGATTTGGCGAAAGGCTGGTCTGTTGCTCGCCGTTTCGGAACCTCTGCGCAGCCAACTGCAAAGAGCTGGAGTGCAGCCTGAGCGTATTCGGGTTCTGCCGAACGCCGTTAACCCTGGCTTGTTCCATGCGGGCTTAGACGGCCAGCCGGTGAGGGAGCGCTTGAAGCTCGGCGGCCGGTTTGTCGTGGGCTTCGTTGGCACGTTCAAGGGATGGCATGGGGTCGAGTTGCTGCTCGCGGCTTTTGGAGATCTGCACCGCGCGGATCCCTCGACCCAGCTACTTCTTGTGGGGGACGGACCATTGCGACCACGGTTCGAGGAGGAAGTTCGAGAGGCAGGGTTACAGGACGCGGTGACGTTCGCCAGGGGAGTGGCTCATCAAGATGTACCGCATTATCTGGCCGCGATGGATGTCGCTGTTGCGCCTTATCCGGCTCTCGATGAGTTCTATTTCTCGCCTCTGAAGGTCTTCGAGTACATGGCTGCGAGCCGAGCCGTGGTTGCCAGCCGGACAGGACAAGTGGCAGAAGTCGTGGTGGATGGAGTTACCGGCCTGCTCTATGAGCCCGGCGACCGCGCGGGCCTTGTGAACTGCATCCAGCGACTCCAGAAAGATGCGGTGCTGCGCCACGAACTAGGGAGAAAAGCCAGCGCAGCATGTTCGGTGCGCACGTGGAGCCAGAATGCGGCGCAGATCATCGATTGGGTCGAGCCGCTGGTCAATCGAAACGCCTGGTTGCCACGTCTGGCTGAGGCCGACGATGAAGTTCAACCCTCTGTGTCTTGAAGACTTAGATCAGGAGATCTTGCCATTGCAGGGTAGCTGTCATGGGCGCAGAGCTTGTGTTTAAGGAAGGAAGTTGAGCATGAACATCGCCGATGTGCTGTCGGGGGACGCCAAGCTGGAAGGCGTCCAGTGGGTGCTGCTCTCCGCGACGCCGCGCAGGGCATTACGGGGTCAGCTGAGAGCACTGCTGTCTGCCCCGGCTATGCTGGGACCGTGTCACCTCCAGCACGCGATATTCAGGCCCGGCCGCAAGCTGAAGGCCTACTACGACGCGCGAGTGCACATCGAGGGCACAGAGGGATATTGCGTTCGCCCAATCGCCGTAACCTGGACAGTGGATGGAGAGGCCGATGGGCGTCAAGGGAGGGATGCTCTGGCCGAGCTGCAGGCTGAGGCACTTCGGCAGGGCGTGGCGGCCCCGTTCCGGCAACTAACAGCGGAGCTGCCTGAGTGGGGCATGCATATTCAAGTCTCGCCGCTGGACGCGCAATTCCCCCAACTCGTTCGCCTGTTGGATCCGCGGCACGTACGCGACATGCTCGCGGCCGCTCACGCGGCGAGTGGTGTAGCATCGGATCAGCCCCGGCCCGATAGGTATGCCGTCACCTCTATCCGCTACCGCCCCAGCAGTTGCCATGTGCTGCGCTACGACTCTCTGGACGCGACAAAGGGAGGGGCTGTATTCGCGAAGCTTTACACTGGCGAGGAGGGAGCGCACGCCTTCCGCGCAGCCAGGGACGTGGCAGACTGGCTCGCCGAGCACGGAGAGGGCGTGGCTGCCGTGCGGCCGCTCGCCTACGTGGCTGAGGACAGGGTTGTGCTTTACCAGGGGCTGTCCGGCGCGCCGCTCTCCAAGCACCTGCGGCGCCCCGGCCCGGGCGTGGCAGGGTGCCTGGAGCGCGCCGGGGCGGCTCTGCACGCCTTGCACCGCCTGCCGCAGGCAGTCGCCGGCCCGCTCCAACCCCATGACTTCGCGGCGGAGGCCAGGATGGCCGTCCGAGCCAGCGATCACATCCCCGCGCTGCTGCCGTCGGTGGGCGCGGCGATCGACGCGCTGCTGGACCGCGCGCGAGAAGTACACGAGCGGCTACCGCAGGAGCCACCAACCTTCGCGCACCGCGACTTCAAATCCGAACACGTGTGGCTGACCCCTGGCCAACTCACGTTGATCGACTTCGATAGGTGCTGCTTAGCCGATCCCGCACTCGATGTCGGGAAGTTCTTCGCCGATCTGCAGTGCTGGTATGCGGCCTACGACCAGCCGGGACTGGAGCAGGCGCAGGAAAGGTTCCTCGCCGGCTACGCCCCCGGCGCGCCGGAGGAGCGCCTGCTCCGCGCCCGTCTCTACGAGGCGCTCGAGTTGGTAAGAATGAGCGTTCCTCGCGTGCCCCTGTTCAACCACGACTGGGCGTCCCGAACCGTGCGGCTGATTGCTCGCGCCCAGACGGTGATGAACGATCTTGAGCTTGTGCTCGGTTTGCCAGCGACGTATTACTGCGGTGGATCTGACGATCTTTTTGCGAGAGGAAATCAACTGTGAACATCGTCGATGCGCTGTCGGGGCGTGCCAAGCTGGAAGGCATCCAGTGGCTGCTGCTCTCCGCGACGCCGCGCAGAGTGTTACGGGATCAGCTGAAATCCCTGCTGCCCGCTCCGAACATGCTGGGGCCCTGTCGCCTACGGCGCGTGAGATTCACGCCCGGCCGCAAGCTCACGGGCTACTACGACGCGCGAGTCCGTGTCGAGGGCACCGAGGGATATCGCGTTCGTCCCATCGCCGTGACCTGGACAGTGGATGGAGAGGCAGATTGGCGTCAAGGGAGGAACGCTCTGGCCGAGCTGCAAGCTGAGGCGGTGCGTCAGGGTGTGGCGGCACCGTTCCGGCAACTAACGGCGGAGCTGCCTGAGTGGGGCATGCATGTCAAGGTCTCGCCGCTGGACGCGCAATTCCCCCAACTCGTTCGCCTGTTGGATCCGCGGCACGTACGCGACATGCTTGCGGCCGCTCACGTGGCAAGTGGTGTAGCATCGGATCAGCCCCGGCCCAACGGGTACGCCGTCACCTCTGTCCGCTACCTCCCAGGCAATCGCCACGTGCTGCGCTACGACTCCCTGGATGCGGCAAAGGGGGGGACGGTCTTCGCCAAGCTTTATACTGTCGAGGACGGAGTGCGGGCCTTCGGCGTGGCAACACAGGTGGCAGACTGGCTCGCAGAGCACGGAGCGGGTGTGACTTCCGTGCGGCCGTTGGCGTATGTGGCCGAGGACGGTGTTGTCCTTTACCCGGAACTGTCCGGCGCGCCGCTGTCCGAGCACCTGCGGCGCCCCAGCCAGGGTGTGGCACGGTTCCTGGAGCGCGCCGGGGCGGCTCTCCACGCCCTACACCACCTGCCCCACGCGGTCGCCGGCTGGCTCCAGCCCCATGACTTCGCGGCGGAGGTTAGCAAGAAAGCGCGGCACAGCGATCACATCCGCATGCTGCTGCCGTCGGTGGGCGCGGCGATCGACGCGCTGCTCGACCGCGCGCGAGAAGTACACGAGCGGCTACCCCAGGAGCCACCGACCTTCACGCACCGCGACTTCAAATCCACACACGTGTGGATCACCCCTGGCGGACAAACGCTGATCGACTTCGATTCCTCTGATTTGGCTGACCCGGCACAGGATGTCGGGAATTTCTTGGCCGACCTGCAGTTGAGGTACGCCGCCCATAACCAGCCAGGACTGGAGCATGCACAGGAGCGGTTTCTCGCTGGGTACGCCCCGGGTGCGCCGGAGGAGCGCCTGGTCCGCGCGCGTCTTTACGAGGTGGTCGAGTTGGTCAAAATGACTCGTCACCTGCGCCCGTTCAACCGCGACTGGGCGTCCCGCACGGAGCAGTTGATCCGCCGCGCGCAAGCCGTGCTGAGTGATCTTGAGCTTACGCTCGGTTTACCTGCGACGCAGCCCGCCTTACCTGGGTTTCTCGAAGGAGCACGCGGTTAATGCGTTGGCGTCCCCTGCATAACGAGAAGACCGGCCGGGAGTGGGCTGTGCACTTGTTTGAAGAAGGAAGTCAACCATGAACATCGCCGATGTACTGTCGGGCCGGGCCAAGCTGGAAGGCATCCAGTGGTTGCTGCTCTCCGCGACGACGCGCAGGGCATTACGGGGTCAGCTGAGAGCACTGCTGTCTGCCCCGGCCACGCTCGGACCGTGTCGCCTACGGCGCACCAGACTAAGACCCGGCCGCAAGCTCATGGCCTACTACGACGCACGAGTCCACATGGAGGGCACCGAGGGATATCGCGTTCGCCCAATCGCCGTAACCTGGACAGTGGATGGAGAGGCCGATGGGCGTCAAGGTAGGGAGGAAGTGGCCGAGATGCAGGCCGAGGCACTTCGGCAGGGCGTAGCGGCACCGTTCCAGCAACTAACGGCGGAGCTGCCTGAGTGGAGCATGCATGTTCAGGTCTCGCCGCTGGACGCGCGGTTCCCGCAGCTCGTGCGCCTGTTGGATCCGCGGTACGTGCGCGATATGCTCGCGGGCGCCCGCGCG
>QHYU01000068.1 GCA_003224235.1 Acidobacteriota bacterium | reverse complement strand
AATTGCGCGGCAAGGCGAACCCGGCCTGCTTCAATGCCTCCATTTCCATGACTGAGTAGTTCAACCGCGGGGCGAGGCGCCCCATCTGCTCAGCCGGTTTGCCAATCACTTTTTCGGGGTCAAGGCCGGCCAAAGCTGCTGCGCGTCGCGCAAGCTCCAGACGGCTGCACACGCCTACGTTCGACAAGTGAAAAAGTCCGTAGTGCCGCGACTCCAGCACCTCCGCAATCTTCCGCGCAGCGTCAAGGGTGTAAGTTGCTGTGCCAACTTGATTGGAAGCCGCGACGTATTCCTCGCCTGCCGCGATTTTGCGTAAACACTTTTCGACGAAGTTCGTTTTCCCTGGGCCGAAAAGGACTGATACGCGGAAGATCCAGTGGGCCGGCAAATCTCGGACCATTTGTTCGGCAAGCAACTTGGTGCGCCCATACACCGTAGGCGGATGAGTGAGGTCGGACTCGGTATAAGGAGTTTGCTTCCTGCCATCAAAGATCGCATCGGTCGAGATATAGGCAACCGCGGCATTTATCTCCTGGGCCGCTTCCACCACGTGCCGCATGGACGATAATATCCGGCCGGAATTTGGCAAGAACGACACGCACTTCCTCAGCTTTCGTAATATTGACCTCAGCGCGAGTGAGCGGGAAAACAGTGTGTCGGCTCCTGAATACCTCAACGAGCCCGTGTCCGAACAACCCCGTCGAACCAGTGACCGCAACATTCAAGGTTGCCACCTTCCCTGCATCTTCAGCGTCTGTGGGACAAACTCACTGCCCAAGCCGAGCCACGTTTTCTGGCCCTGACGGATTCAGATTGTAGCGGAACTGCTGGTAACCTGTCCCTCACTTTGACTTCTGCTCCAGAAAAGCAGGCGTCTCCATGGTTCTCGCTGGTTGTGTGGTTGGGTTCGTCACAGCCGCGTCACAAGCAGGCCCCTAGTCGCATGGCTTGATGCGAGCGACTGCGACATATTGTTTGCAACGGGGATTGTGGGCCCGCCAGGATTCGAACCTGGGACCAACGGATTATGAGTCCGCTGCTCTAACCGCTGAGCTACGGGCCCCCTTCTTGCATCATCCTACACCAAAGGAGTTAGCGGACATAGGTGAGTACTGGCTCAAAGAGTTCAAGAGCCGCCGGCTATTGGGGCAGCTGTGTCACTCGCGCAGGGGCACGAAGTGTTCGAACACGATTCCAGGAGGTCACACGCGTTGCTCGCTGACTGTCGCCGACGCCTAGTGGAGGCCGTGGTGGTCTATCGCTATGACCGCTTTGCCCGCAGCCTGCGCCAGCTCGCGAACGCACTCTAGGAATTCCGCGCCTCGGGATTGATTCGGTAAGCCTGCACGAAGGCGTAGCGACGAACAATTTGATCGTTGTTCTTGCCCAGATGGTTTAAGCCCATTGGCACAAAACGCGCTGGGCCCTTGAGAAGAAAAGCGGCTGTCATTCTTGAGCCTTTGAGATGCAGATGTGCCGTACCTGCTTCATTGCATCTGGACTTAAGCAGGTGTCTGGTCCCTCCATGTGGTACATGTGGTATGCGGAGCTTGACTGTTCCCCGTGTTGGGCGTCGGCAGCGGCTTTGTTGCCAGCATTGACTGAATTTGCGGTGGTGTGGTAATCCGTCAGTGGCAAATACGGGGGGAGACGATGAAAAATGATCGCGAAGACATAATGATTCCATTGCAAGTTGGTAGCGAACTTCGCATCAAGAATAACGGCGACATCAGCGTCGATAATCCAGAACTGGAATTAGCGGGCGACACAAACGCCGCTGACGCTGTCCTGTTTTATCGCTTCGATCCGAAGGCAGGGGAGCACATCTTGCGCTTGTTGGATCCGGTAGCGGACCACAAGCATCTCCGAGTGCATCGCAGAGACGACTAGGCGCAGAGTTGGAGAAATCTCGCTCCACAGCCGCAAGCCGGTAGGCGGGGGCTGAGTGCGCGGTTCTGTACACTATCCGGCACTTGATCGGCCCAGATCGATTCGGTGGCAGCCAGCGGAAATCTTGTCCATTAAACCTTTGGGGGAATGCCCCAAAGGTTGGCCCTCCCTATGGCTTAATAAGAGTGCCTGCCTGAGTGATGCTGCCCTTCACCAGATCCGTCTCGATCTTGAATTTCTGGTTGGGCAGCAGGTTGATCTCCGTCTCAAAGGTCTGATATCCCGGCAAGGCGATCTTGATGCGGTGTTTTCCTGGGCTCACCAGCATCGCTCTACCAGTTCCGCCGAACTCATGCACATGGCCCACAAAGCCGTCGTCCAGAAAAACCGCAGCCCTGTTGGGTGTGACCATGATCTTGACTTCAGAGCTGACCGTGGGAAGTTCGACTCGGGGGTCCTTCTCCATGACCACACGGAGGATTTGTTTTTGCCCGGGTTCAAGAAGAACTTTTTGGGTAAAATCTTTGTAGCCGGACTGGCGCACTGCAATCTCATGCTCGCCTGGCAAGAGCAGAACTTTCTTGGACCCCTTGAGCTCTTTCAGATAGCCCACATATTGTCCGTCAACCCAGACGCCAGAGGTTTTTTCAACTTTCGTCGCCCCAACGAACTGGATCTCTCCCAAGACTTCACTCTGCGCATAAGAAGTAACCGCAAGAAACAGCAGAGAGCACAGAACCAGGGCAAGACCCAGGACCTTGAGTTGCTTAGCTATAGCCATCAGTGTTCTCCTGATGAGTTAATCTCCTTGCTTTCGATTCTTGGCGCATAGACCTCAACTGCTTCATTTTGTGCCACAACCAGCTCTGGTTAAACCCTCTGGCTGTACCGATGTGCAGAAAGAGACACACCTTGGCCACTCAGAACTCCTCAGATGCCCTCCGTCTCAAATCGGCACACTGCTCGGCGGTTACCGGAAGATCGTAGCGTTGCCTGTGACCCCACGAAGATTGCGATCCACCGGAAAGGGAGTGTTCGTGTGGCTCAAAGTCCATCGAAACCACGAAGACAGACCACCGGTAAGGTGGTGTGCCGTTAAGGTGCCTGCCCCGGCAGGCTGGACGATGAACAAGCGTGCCGGGTGCCCCATCCTTTGCGCCTGCCCTGTGCGTTTTCCAGTTGGCGAATCCCCCGGACGCTTAGCGCTTGCTCAGACGACCGAAAAAGCCGCCTGCCAGCGGCCAGGAATCTATGTTGCTCATTTTCCAGCTTGCTTTTTCTCTTCTTGCTTGCTTCTTTCTCTAAGCCCTTGCTTGATGACCTTGTCGGTTCTGCTCAACCATTTCTCACACTCATCTATCGCTTTCTTGCGAGCGTCGTAATATCCATAGGTCATCCGCCAATCGACCTTGGGGGTGCCGTCCTCGTTTCTGCCGTGCGCGGCACTAACCTTCAGCATCCACTTGTCCTTGTATTTCGGAATGTAGCCGACTTCCCCGGGGCCGACGAGCACGGCAGTGGGTTGGCTGCTCACACTGGCAGGTTGGACGGTGCAATACCTCCGTGTAAGTCCCTGAATGGGCGGTAGATCACGTGCTTGACGGTAGTCTTGGAACTGAACCCAGACTTGCTCGTCACCCAAGCCCTCACTAACGATAATAGCCACATTAGACTTGTCTCCAACTTCCCCCAAAATCGATGGGAGGGTCTGGGCTTGAGCGCGGAAGCTCGGCATGCCAACCTTAAAGGCATTCTCGAATTCGACTTTCACTTCGGGCGCAACAGGGCTCGCTGAAGCAGTGGCGCGATGCCTCGACGATTCAGGCTGCGGCATTGCGGGGATGCCTGCGGCTGCCTGTGGTGCTGGGGCCTGTTGGGCCGTCTCCATTCGGCGCGCGGGAACTGCATTTTTCTCCTGCTCGGTGAGTGTTTGGGGAGCCACCGAGCTGCTGGTCGCGCCGCCTGGCGGGATCGCCGCAAACGCCACCGTGAGGGTGTTGCCTTCTGATTGAACGCTGTAGGGGGCGTCCGCCGCGGGGGCCTCGAGATCAATCACCACGCGCGCCACATTGGGCTTGAATTGGCCCAGACGAACTCCACGAACAGGTTTCAGATCGCTTGGTATTGAGGTCCGACGTACAGCTAAGCGTGCTCCGGCAAAATCCAACACCAACCGTTCTGGGTCGTTCAAACGATGCGGCTGGCAGGTCAAGCGGCCATTACCTTCCACGCGTACGATTGTTTGGTCGCCACTGCGACTGCGGCCGATCTGGGCTCGCGCGATGATCGTGGCCACGGAGCTGGTAGGGGCCACTTGAACAGGCGGCTGCGGGCTTAGTCCTGCGGGGCGGTTTGCCGATGTAGAGGGCTTTTCCTGTGGTTTAGCGAAACCGGCAAAGGGTCCGAGCCCGAGACTAAACGCTGTGAGGAGAATAATATGTCTGCACGGCCTGCCTTTGGTCTTCATGGTCGCTTTCCTGGTGCAATTTGCAGAGACACAAAAAGCTAGACCGGACCAGGTACCCCAATGTTAGCTACCCCTATCACCCTCTGCAAGCCCTTTTCGCCTTGCAGGGAGGCGAGCGGTGGTCTCAAGGTTTTCCGGCCCGAGACCCTTGCGGCCTTGCGTCTTCGACGATTCTTCGCTCGCAATCGGCACGGACCGAACGAGCGAAAAAAAATGAAACCCATCGTGCTGCGGACCGGTAACAGGGTATAGAGGAAGGATACATGAGACCGCGAGAGCGCTGCGTTCGAGGAGGTCCAATGAGAAGATTTTTTGTCGCTCTAAGAGCACTCGTCTACATGACTGGCTTCGTTCTCTTCTGGGGTTGGATTGCCTTGAGTGCCCGCGAGTTTGATCGAAGCTTTGGAGTGTTGTTGCCCGCCTGGACGGAAACCCTCGGAATTATTTTCATGCCTGTGGGAGGATTGCTTGCGCTCACCTGTGCTGCAGTGTTCATTGCGCGCGGGCGAGGAACTCCCGCTCCCTTTGACCCTCCAGAGGAGTTCGTGGCAGCAGGTCCTTACAAGTACGTTCGCAATCCCATGTACATTGGAGCATTGGTTTTGCTGATCGGCTTTGGTCTGTACCTGCATTCGATTTCGATTCTGCTGTTGTCTTCGGTTGTGTTTCTTCTTGTGGACCTATTTGTCGTCTATTTCGAGGAACCGAACTTGAGTAGGAAGTTTGGCGCGACCTATGAGGCGTTTTGCAAAGCTGTGCCGCGGTGGATTCCAAAATGGCAACCACGGGGCCGATAAGGTGGATCCAGATGCATCCAAGCAAGCAACTGGGCGCGCGGCTCGATGCGACCCTCAATGCCCGCGGCCGATATGGGACGCCCTTGCGTCTGACCTACTTATCTCAAGAATGATTGAGCGATCCAGAGGTCTTGCGAGCAGAAGTAAACGTAGCAGCCCCCTTTTCCGTGTGAGGGGGCTGCTATGTCCACCCGGTAGGTTGCAGTGGGCTTGCGCCCGAGCTTGCCCTAGCCTTTCGTTCGGATCCGGTTCGCCCCAGGCTGGCGCCCGACGGGCCGGAACTCCTCTCCACGCCATGCCTGGCTGCCTCGTTACAGAGATTTTAGAAACGTGATGATTCTCGCTTTCTCTTCTTGGGAAAGCTTGTTAAAACGTTCTCGGGCTTCTTCGGCTTCCTCATTGTGGAGTCTGATTGCTTCGAACAAATCCCTAGCCCTGCCATCATGGAGAAATTCGACTCGCGTTCTCACTCCCCACAGTGGCATTGTGCGAACTTTGTTTCGGGTGTTCGGGGGTCCGTTCTGGACGATACCGTCTCCGGTGCCAATATCGTGGAGCAAGAAATCTCCATACGGATGAAAGGCTTTGTCCCCGATTGCAGGGGACACGACATAGTTTTCCCCATTCAGCTTGGTGCCAGCCGGCACTGTGCGCAACGTATTTACATGGCAAGTCTGGCAGCCAATCCTCTCGAAGAGATCGGCTCCAATCTGAGCGTCCAATGAGCTTGCCAGTGTCTGGTCCCGCGGAGGAGCTTTAAGCGCTCGCATAAATGTCGTAAATTTGTCTATATCCTCCACGTTGTTAGGATCCTGGATGCCGGATGTTGGGTTGCAGACCTTGGTAACTTCGTCAGGTGCGAACTGGTTTGTCACGCCCATCTCATTGAGGTACGCATCGGACGAAAATGAAAGCAAGCTGGCGTGCTGGTCTTTCCAGCCAAATCGGCCGATGCGCTTTGCACCCTTAACTTCTGCGATATCCACAAAGATAGCTTGTCCATGGATTTGCCCTCCGGTAGATTCCCTCTGGTGCTTGGCAATCTTCAACAGGTCTTCGTCAGCCACAGCCTCCACGAAGCCATCTCCAAAGAGAGGCAGAGACAAGCGGAGCGCACGGATATTTTCCGCCGGACTCAGTTGACCAATCGCGTCTGGGCAGATCGCTCGCTGATTGATAAGCGAGCGTGGCCCAACTTTGCTTCCGTTGTTCAGAGTAATCATTGCCCCGACAAAGTTTCCATGACGGTCGAGATGACCAGCCCGTAGCTCGCGGATTTGACTGTGTCCACCGTCAGCTATTGATTGGTGACAATCCACACAGGATACGGCATTGAAAAGAGGACCGAGCCCGTTTGGAACGGCCTTTTCCGGTTCCGAAAACTGCACAAGGGCGGCGGCCATGTCATCTTGGACAACTAAACCATTCGTGAGCCCATCGAAACCAGTTGGTGCTTCTGCGGGACCAGAAGCGAACAGGGAAAAGGAAATAGCCAGAGCGGCGCACATAGCAAACAGCAATACAGCTTTTTTCATCGGCCCTCCTCATTAAGGCGATCGAAATACCTCAAACGGATCTCCTCTCCTGCGAGAGCCTCCACCCGGAGTTGCCGCAAAGGCAGATTTCATAATGGCGTTGAGTTGCTGCCCCTGGCCCTCGTCTCAAAAACCACGCCGCGCTGGCCCAATCCAGGCTTCACTCCTTCGCGGTACTGCCGAAAGGAGGGCGGTGGCAATGGGCCATCTCTGTACTCACGGCGGCTCTGTGGTACCTAGCAAGCTATTACTCCTTTCGGTAGAAATCTACTGTGCGGCAGGACAGTTAAGGGACAGGGCTACGCGACCGGCGAAGGTGAAACGGAGAAGCGCACGCGCCTGCCGCGGGCTATCGCTGTTGTGAAGGCGGTGAACTGGGAGAACCTGGAGCATCGCAAGAAGCTTGCCAAGGCCCGGTTGGAGGGCTGCAGCATCTGCGCGGCCAGGGCTGCTGAGAATCAGTTGAAATTGCGCGGCAGAGAATTGGACGAGCTCGGGTTCGAATAGAAAGAGTCCATCAAGAGCAGCACAGGATCGGCCGGATTAGGGCCGTGCAAGATCGGCGCGCTCGATGCGACCTTCAACGCGCGGCGCAATCTCACCTGCGGCCGCAAGCGCCGCGAGCACCACGGCGAATTCCACCGAAGGAACGCGCTGAGCGCTAGCGTGTACGTTTTGTTGTCCTCGAGCGGCTTCCCGTTCACGCTGGCAGCGGTGACCCGCGATCCCGTCGGGCGTCGCGCATCGTACGCAAACCGCAGGCCGGAGACTTGGGGGAATCGGCCTGGCTCTCTTTCCTCGCCGAGTGCGCTAACGCCGTGCTCCAGCGCAGCGCGCAGCACGACTCCAGTGACTTCCACTTCGACGATGGGGTTTTCAAACGGCAGGAGGGTAAGAATGTCGCGCTTGGTGAGCGGGCCAGGGCCGTAGGCAGCGTTCCCGCGGATCGAGCCGCCATTCACCAGCGCCGCATCCGTGCCCATCGCGGCTCGGTAGGCATCCGCGACGAAGTCGCCGAGATTGGTCTCGCGCGAGCGATTGGCGTGCTGGTCTGCATCGAGCGCGACGCTAGTGCGCCCCACCGGGAGATCGAGATCCTTTGCCAGTTTGCCTTCGTACTCGGCGACCACCGCAGCGGTCTGCGGCTCCTCTGGAATGCTGCTGGTGACCGGGATCACTTCCCAATCGATGCTTTCGAGTTTGCCTCCGGCTGAAATGTGCAGCTCGATTCGGCCGAGGTTGCGCGCATCCGATCCCATCTTGAAGATCGGCGTCCGTCCGGCGAGCGACTGCAGCACAGAGTGCTCGTGCCCGCCAACGATCAAGTCAATCGCTGCCGCGCGCGCCAGTTGTTTATCCTGGGCCATAGAGAGATGAGTGATGGCCACGACCACAACGGCGCCGCGAGCGCGCATCTCCGGCACCAGTCGCGCCGCGGTTTCCAGCGGGTCGAGGAATTCCACCTCCGGGCCGGGTTTGGAGGTTCTCTTGGTGTCCGGGGTGACCAGGCCGAAAAACCCGATCTTGACTCCCTCGAATTCGGGGAGAACGTAGGGCGGAGTGCCGCCGAAGGGCTTTCCGGTCTTGCGGTCGATCACGTTGGCCCCGAGCCAAGTGAAGCGCGATTCGCGCATGCGGTCGAGCAGGGCCTCGCTGCCGAAATCAAACTCGTGATTGCCCAATGCCGCATAATCGAGCCCTACGGCATTCCAGACCGCGATCATTTGCCGGCCCTTGAAAGTGTGCGAGGCCACTGAGGGCGAGAGGGTGTCTCCCGCAAGCAGCAGCAGCGTGTGCGGCGATTCGGCCAAGACCTTTTTGCGCAGCGCGGCGACGCGCGCCAAGCCTCCGTGCGTCCCCTGATCCACCGGTGAAGTCTGATAGACGTCGTTGACCTGCAGCAGCGTGACGCGAACGCTGTGGTCGGCAGCCGATTGCGCAATTGCAGAAACAGCCGCGCAAAGTGCCAGCACCAGTGCCCGCGCCACTCGCCCGGGCAGCAAGCGACGATTTAGCATCGGAGCCTGTTTCTCCTGGCTCGGACGATCCGGTCTCAGGTGCCGATTATACGCAACGTGTTCGTTCGCGCGGCACTCTCCTCCCGATTTTGTGGTTGGCGGGCTCCTGGGGCGCGACGCAGATGACTCGCATGCGCGCGGTTGACTTCAGCCCGGGCCAGCCCCCAAGATGTGCCCTCACTGCCTGCAATGGACCGACCTGGACGGCCGCCGAAGCCCCTCCTCATCTTGCCGGCTCTTTTTCTGCTTCTGGTCTGCTGCGTCGCCTTGCGCGCGCAGAAACCATCCGGGCAGCCAGCCGCCTGGGTGATTGTTGGCGCGCAGGTTGCCGATGGTACGGGCGGGCCGCTGCAGCGCGCCAATGTTCGCATCGTCAGCGACCGCATCACGCATGTCGGCAACTTCCGCCCCGGGAAGAAGGAGCCCGTCATTGCGGCGGGCGGCTTGGTCCTCGCGCCGGGGTTCATCGATATCCACAACCACTCGACGAATGGTCTTGAGAAGGACCCCCTCGCTGAAACACAAGTCTCGCAGGGCATCACTACCGTCGTGCTGGGGGCCGATGGGGAATCGCCTTGGCCCATCGGCGAGTTTCTGCACAAGATCCGGCAGGCTCCGGCGGCGCTCAACATCGCCGTTCTGGTGGGCCACGCCACGCTGCGCAGAAGAGTGATGGGCAACGATTATCGCCGCGCCGCGCGCCTGGAGGAAATTGCGCAGATGGAGAAGCTGGTCGAGCAAGCCATGCGCGAGGGAGCGATCGGGCTGTCGAGCGGCCTCGAGTACGAGGTCGGCAGCTACAGCACAACGGAAGAACTCATCGCTCTGGCCCGCGTGGCGGCGCGATTCGGTGGCTTCTACATGACCCACATCCGGGATGAGGCCGACCGCAGCTTCGAGGCGTTGCGCGAAGCCATTGCTATCGGCGAGCAAGCGCGCATCTCTGTCCAGATCTCACACATCAAGCTGGGCACGGTCGGCGTGTGGGGCAAGTCGGCCGAAGCGGTGCGCCTGATTGAGGAAGCCCGGCGGCGCGGCGTGGACATCACCGCGGACTGCTACCCGTACGATGCCTGGCATTCCACAATCACGGTGCTGGTACCCAATAAACGCTATGAAGATCCCGCGAGCGCCGAGCGAGCGCTCGCCGATGTGGGCGGCGCGGCCAACATCACCATCACGGAATGCGCTGCGCACAAAGACTATGAATTCCGGACGCTTGAGGAGATCGCGAAGTCTAAAGGCGTGTCGCCCGTCGAGTTGTTCATTCAAATCGTGAAAGACGGCGGGGCGAGCGTCATCGGAAAATCGATGATCGACTCCGACATCCGCACCTTTTACCGGCAGCAATGGGTGATGGTTGCCAGCGACGGCGGCGTCGGCATGCGCCATCCGCGCGCCGCCGGGACCTTTCCCAAAGTTCTGGGACGCTACGTGCGCGTCGAGCACTGGCTCTCGCTGCCCGAAGCCATCCGCAAGATGACCTCGCTGCCGGCCGCGCGACTAAGACTGGCAGATCGAGGCAGCATTCGCTCGGGAATGAAGGCTGATTTGGTCCTGTTCAACCCCACGACCGTAATCGACCGGTCCACGTTCTCCGACCCTCAAAAGCCCTCCGAGGGCATCGAAAAAGTCTTCGTGAACGGCGAATTGGTCTGGGACGCGGGAAAAGCCATCGGCGCCCGCCCCGGGAGCGTTCTCTCGCGTTGAGCCCGGCCATCGCGTGACGAACAAGTGGGAGCGCTTCCGCAGCTTCAGTGCCTTTCCTCACAAGCGCGGGACGCGCAGCCTTGTTATCAGCCATCATTGCTTTGGATGCAAAGATGATTCCGGGCTCAATAGTGCGCGCCCGCCTTTTTGAGGATAATACCGGCACTTGCCGGACGCGGCCGCCGCGCCCGGCTTCCTGGTCCAAAGCGGCGGACTGCTCGCTGCAATTGAGAGCGGCTGAGTCTCGGAGGATATGTGGCAGACCGTCTGGGAGATTTTGAAAAGTTTCGCGCGGAGTTGAACGAGGAGATCCTCAAGTGCGGCCACCTGGGCATGAAGCGTTTCTTCGCGCTCGACCACGAGGCATACGAGCCCGGCGCGCTTCCGACAAGAACGAAGGAGCTGCTCGGGCTGGTGGCCTCGACTGTGCTGCGCTGCGACGACTGCATTACCTACCACTTGGTGCGCTGCGGCGAGGCCGGCTGGAAGCGCGAAGAGGTCATTGACGCGCTCAACGTGGCACTGATCGTCGGCGGCTCGATCGCCATCCCGCATGTGCGCCGGGCGTTTGCCCGCATGCACGAAATCACCGCCCTCAAACCTTGAGCCGTGGGGGAACGCTCGGCAGGTCAGCGCGAAGCGGCCTGAGGCCCAAGCTGCTCCGCCGTGCCTCGCTTATTGTGGAACCGCACCACGTCGCGGCTGTCTGCATTCAGGTCTTCGCACCGGCCTACCTACTACCGCGATGCAACTTGAGTTTCGGCCGGTGACCTATCAGGGCGAACCTCGTTATTGCCGGAATCCTGCTTCGTGTCAGGCAGCTCAGTCTTGCGGTTCCCGAACGCCTTTGAAGCGGCGCGGTTCCGGCAGGTATTCCACTGTCGGCTGACGCCGAACCGGTTGCGGATAAAGGTTCATCAGATCCAGAAACTCCGCAGGAATATCGGACCGTACCGGCAGGCCGAAACTCTTGGCCGTCTCGTAGGTGATCGGGTGGTCATGTGTCCAGGTACCCTCAGATAACAGGCGGGCAAGCTCCTCCGCCTTCTCCTGCGGACATTTGTCGGCCAGCAATTCACGGACGCTTTCCCGCACTTGCGACATGGCTTTTTCAGCCTGATCCGCCAAGATGAGGGTCTGGTCGTCTACCTCCGCGGCAGGCTTTTTCGCCACGGCCTTTAGAATTGAGGCGGCGGGATACTGACCCAGTTGCGGATCAACGGGCCCGAGCACCGCGTACTCGCTCATCACGATCTCCTTGGCGGCCAGAGCAATCAGCGTGCCGCCGGACATCGCATAGTGCGGCACAAAAGCGGTTACCTTGCCCTGATGCTTGTGAATGGCGCGGGCGATTTGCAGAGAGGCCAGCACTAATCCTCCAGGCGTGTGCAGCACAATGTCCAGCGGCACGGCCGGATCGGTGAGGTGAATGGCCCGCAAGACCTCTTCGGAATCATTCACATCGATGTAGCGAAAAACGGGGAAGCCCAGGATGCTCATGGTTTCCTGGCGGTGCACGAGGAGAATAACCCGGGAGCTCCGCCGGCGCTCAATGCTGGCTATGAGGCGCTGCCGCGACGCCTCGAGAAAACGCTGCTTGAGAACCGGTTGAAGCGCGGAGAACAGGAAGAACATCCAAAGAACATCGCCAGGCGTCATCAGTATTCCCTCCAATAACGTTGCGGCAGCCACGCGCCTTCGATTTCATACTCGTCACGCGAGGGACGGCGGTAGGCGCGGCCGCGCCGGACGAAGAAGAACTGCAGCGCGATCCCGGCGGTGAAACCGCCCACGTGCGCCCACCAGGCTACGCCTCCCACATCGCGCGCAGCCGCCAGCGACAGAGTGCCACTGAACACCTGGCTCAGCGCCCAGAATCCGAGATAGGTTACCGCTGGCAGCTCGAAGAAGAGTGGGAAGAACAGAACCGGAACGACAACAATCACACGGGAATACGGGAAAAGGAAGAAGTATGCGCCCATGACGCCCGCAATGGCTCCGGAAGCGCCGACCGTGGGAATCGTGGAATGCGGGTTTGTTAAACAATGCACAATACCAGCGGCCAGTCCGCAGAGCAGGTAGAAGATCACGAAGCGAACCGGCCCCATCCGGTCCTCGACATTGTCGCCGAAGATCCAGAGCGTCCACATATTGCCGATGATGTGCAGCCAGCTCCCGTGCAGGAACATGCTGGTCAGAAACGGCCAGTAGTCGCGGATCGGAAGGCCGACCCAGAAGGCCCATTCAGGGTGGGTAAAACGTGCCGGCACAATTCCGAACAAATGGAAGAACTGATCCAGCGCTGGCTGCGGCATCGTCAACTCGAAGAGAAAAATGACGCTGTTGGCGAGAATCAACAGCCAGGTGGCGATGGGAGGGTTTCGACTGGGAATGGTGTCGCGGATTGGGAACATAGGTCAATCCAAGCCTGTCACCGGTGTTTGCCGGCCTCTCCGGGCCATACGTCAGAGATGCCGTTCAAGGCAAACTGCACAGCCATCGCGGATAACACCAACCCCATCAGTCTCATGAGAATCCGGATTCCGGTGTCGCCGAGAACCCTCTCGACTCGCGCGCCGAGGGCAAGCATGTAGTAGGTGGCGATCGACGTGACGGCGATCGCGGCAAAGACGGGAATCGCCTGCCACCAAAGTTTCGTCTGGCCCATGAGCACCATCACGGTGGTGATCGCGCCAGGCCCGGCTAGCATGGGAATGCCCAGGGGAGTGAATCCGAAATCTTCCTTGGTCCCACCCGCTGCCCGTTCCGCTTCTGTTTCTTGGGTACGGGAACGGTGTGCTTGCATCATCTCCAAGGAGAGCAGGAACAAAAGCAGACCGCCGGCGATCTTGAGTGCCGGGAGGGTAATGCCGAAAAGCTTGAAAACCAGACTTCCTGCGGAAGCGAAGACGCCGAGAACCCAGAAACAGGTCCACGCGGCATGCCGCGCTCCGCGCCGGTCTTGCCCCTCGCTGCCGCCTGCTCCCATGGCCAGGAATGCGGGAATCGCAGCCAAAGGGTCGACCGTGAAGAAGACTGAACTCAGGCAGACGAGCGAGAAGCCGACGATCTCCTGGAGCGTGGGCCAGCTCCATACCGTCATGGGAGCGAAGCTTCCTGCGTGGCCGCGATGGGCGCTTCAACGAGTCTCTGGAGTTCGGCGCGATCCAAGGTCTCCTTGCGAACGAGTTCCTGAACGATCCGCTCGAGGTCCGCCTGCCGCTTAGCCAGTATCTCTTTGACGCGCATGTACAACCGGTCCACGAGGCGGCGCACCTCTTCGTCAATCTGTTCGGCTGTGCGCTCGCTGTAATTCCGCGAGTGGTCTGCGAACGGCGTGGCAAGGAACCTCTGATTCGACGGGACACCGTACGTGAGGTTCCCAAGTTGCGCGCTCATGCCGTACTGCGTCACCATCTGGCGCGCCAGTTCGGATGACCGTTGCAAGTCATCAGCGGCCCCTGTGGAAACTACGCCGTCATAGACGATATCCTCTGCGCCACGGCCGCCAAGCATGACGGCAATCCTGTCCTCCAGTTCCGGCTTCGTGAGCAGATAGCGCTCCTGGGTTGGCAGTTGCAGAGTGTGCCCCAGGGCTCCAATCGACCGCGGAATGATGGAGACGCGGTGGACGGGATCAGCATGTTCGACCGAAAGCGCCACCAGGGTATGTCCGGCTTCATGATAGGCGACGCGCTGCTTCTCCTCCGGGCTCATGCGGCGGCTGTTCTTTTCCAGACCGAGCATGACTCGGTCTATGGCCTCTTCCAGTTCCCTTTGCTCGACAGTATCCGCTCCGCGGCGCGCGGCCAGCAAGGCGGCTTCGTTGATGATATTCGCCAGGTCGGCGCCTACCATTCCCGGCGTACGCGCCGCTATCGTGTGAAGGTCGACGCCGACCGCAAGCTTGATCTTGGCGGCGTGAACCCGCAGGATATCCTCCCGGCCTTTCAGATCCGGCCGGTCGACAATCACTTGGCGGTCAAACCGGCCCGCACGCAGCAGAGCAGGATCGAGCACCTCCGGGGTATTGGTCGCCGCAATGATGATCACTCCTTTTGAGGAATCGAAGCCGTCCATCTCGACCAGCAACTGATTCAGCGTCTGCTCCCGCTCGTCATGGCCAAAGAACATGCCTCGCCCCGAGGAGCGCGCCTTTCCGATAGCGTCGATCTCATCGATGAATACGATGCAGGGCGCCTTCTGCTTGGCCTGTTCGAACAGGTCCCGCATGCGGGCGGCACCCATCCCGACGAACAATTCGACGAACTCACTGCCCGAGATAGAGAAGAAGGGGACACTGGCTTCGCCGGCGACGGCCTTGGCGAGCAACGTCTTGCCCGTGCCCGGAGGACCCACCAAAAGAAGACCCTTCGGAATTCGCCCGCCCAGCTTCTGGTACTTCTGTGGGTTTTTCAAGAAATCGACGATCTCCACTAGCTCGGCCTTGGCTTCGTCCACACCGGCCACGTCCGCGAACGTCACGTTAATCTTGCTGGACTCGTCGTAGATCTTGGCCCGGTTCTTGCCGAAGGTGAGCGCCGCCCCGGGCCCCTGCCCGACCCGCCACATGCCGTAGCCGTAAAACGCGAACAGCAACGCGAGCGGCAGCAACCACGAGATCAGAAACTCGGTCCACCAGGGCCGGACCTGGATGGTTCCCGTCAGTTTTACAGCCTGGGCTTCGAGTTCTTTTACCAGCGGCGATTCGTCGATGCCCGGAAGGCGCGTTGCCGAAATCACCCGCGCCTGCTTCTGCTTGGCCGCGTCCTCCTTCAACAACCCGATCAGCTCGGTGGATGTAATGTTAACCTCAGCGAGGTGTCCGGCGCGCACTTCAGCAATGAAGTCGGTGTAGGAAACCTTTCGCGTCTGCGGGGTCGCGATGAGCACTTGGAAGATATACAGCGCCGAGAGTGCGGCGAGGAGGTAGAAGGCTGAAAACCGGAACTGGCGTTTGCGGAGTCGGTTCATATGATTATTCCACCAGGCCTAAGCGCCTGCGCAGGCGCTTCAGCTCTCTTTGCAGGTTTTCGATTCGCTCCCTCATTTCCAGGATCACGGCGACACCCGCCAAGTTCACCCCCAGATCGCGTCTGAGGCGCAGAATGCACCGCAGTCGCTCCACCGAAGAGGCGGGGAACAGCGGATGAGAACCGGTGTTCGCCGACGGCTCGAGCAGCCCGTAGCCGACAAACTTCTCCACCAGTTCCGGGTGCAGGCCAGCCGCGTTGGCCAGATCCTCGAGGGTCAGCAGGGAATGCTCCGTGCGCCAGAGAATCAACTCCTGGGTCTTATCAATCATCGCCCACCTGAGTTCCATGACTCCCGTGGATTGAAGCCCGATTCGGCAGCCAGCTTCTTTAACAGCTCGACTTCCTTATCAGTCGGCTTCGGAGGCACAACGATCTTGAGCCGGACGTACAGATCGCTCCGGCCGCCACCCGGCTGTGCCAGCCCCTTACTTCTCAGGCGCAGAATCTGACCACCCTGGCTGTTCGGTGGAATGCGCATTTCGACCGGCCCGTCCAGGGTTGGCACTCTTACCTCGCCTCCCAGGACGGCCTCCCAAGGAGCGATGGGTAACTCCAACTCGAGGTGGCCGTCATCCCGAAGGCGGAAGCGCTCGTGAGGCTGAATGTGAATGCGCAGATAGAGATCGCCCCGCGGGCCGCCGCCGAGGCCCATGCCACCCCTACCTGGCACACGGATTACAGATCCATCTTGGACGCCTCTGGGAATATTCACGGTGAAGCTCTCGAGCCTGGTCTGACTGCCGCTTCCGCCGCAGACAGAGCAGGTTTTCTTGTCCTTCGTTCCCGAGCCGCCGCACGCAGGACAGGGTCCTTCCAGTGGAATAGTGACCGCCCGGCTCGTGCCGCGGTGCGCCTGTTCCAGCGTGATGGATACTTCCGACTCGACATCGGCGCCCCTCGCAGAGAACGCAAAACCAGCGCCATCTGGGCGGCGATTTCCGAAGAGCACGTCGAAAAAGTCGCTGAAGCGCTCGCCACCTGTGAACAGGTCGCCCAGGTCGCCGACGTGCATGCGGACGGTTTGTCCTCCGGGAGGCGGGGGAGGCGGAGTGAAGTCCATCCCGGCTTTCCAGTCTGCGCCCAACTCGTCGTAGCGCCGGCGTTTCTCCGGATCGGAAAGCACCTCGTTGGCTTCGTTGATCTCCTTGAAGCGTTCCTCGGCCGCCTTGTCACCCGGGTTGACGTCCGGATGAAACTTGCGGGCGAGTTTCCGGTATGCCTGCTTGATCTGAGATTCGCTGGCATCCCGGGGAACACCCAACGTCTCATAATAGTCGCGAAACTTGACGGGCATTCGTGCACGCTACGCCTTTGCGGCTGCCGCCTCCGCCGCAACCGGGCTCGGTTGTGGGTTAAACACCAGTTTTTCGCTGTCCCGGTCATAGTCAACCAGCACGCTTTGCCCGTCACGCACCTTGCCTTCGAGTAGGAGGCGGCCGAGTTGCGTTTCGAGGTTTTTCTGAATTGCCCTCTTCAGCGGGCGGGCGCCGTAGGCGGGATCATAGCCGATTCTGACCAGGTGACGGCGCGCCTCCGGCGTCAGCTCGATCTTGATATGGCGGTCTGCAAGCCGCGCGCGCACGCGCTCGAGCTGAATATCGACAATCTGCATTAGATGTTCTTCCGAGAGTGCGTGGAAGACGATAATCTCGTCCACGCGGTTCAAGAACTCCGGCCGGAACGAGTGGCGCAATTCCTCCAAGACCGCCTCTTTCATCAGCTCATATTCGTGGCCGGCGAAGGCGCCGCGGTAGGCGAGTATCCCCTGGCTGCCGATGTTCGAGGTCATGATCACAATGGTGTTCTTGAAATCGACGGTGCGGCCCTGGCCGTCTGTCAGGCGCCCGTCGTCGAGGATCTGTAGCAGGACGTTAAAGACGTCATGGTGCGCCTTTTCAATCTCGTCGAACAGGATCACCGAGTAGGGCCGCCGGCGAACCGCCTCCGTGAGCTGCCCGCCCTCTTCGAAACCAACATAGCCGGGAGGCGCGCCGATTAACCTGGCAACCGTATGCTTTTCCTGGTACTCCGACATGTCGATGCGGATCATCGCGTGTTCGTCGTCAAACAGGAACTCGGCCAGGGCGCGAGCCAGCTCGGTCTTGCCCACGCCGGTCGGCCCCAGGAAGATGAAACTCCCGATGGGACGGTTGGGATCTTTGAGGCCGGAACGCGCGCGGACAACTGCCTCGGCCACGGCTTCCACAGCCTCATCCTGACCGATCACGCGCTTGTGCAGCGCCTCACCAAGGTGAAGCAGCTTCTCTACCTCACCTTCGAGAAGCTTTGAGACGGGGATGTGGGTCCAGCGGCTAACGACCTCCGCGATATCCTCCTCGTCGACTTCTTCCTTGATCAGAGACGTCCCGGCCTGCTTTTTGGCGAATCGCTCAGACTCGATCTTGAGCTGGTTCTCCAACTGCACCAGCTTGCCGTATTTCAGCTCCGCCACCCGATTCAGATCGTATTGCCGCTCGGCTTTTTCCATCTCGATCTTTGTCTGCTCAATCTGTTCGCGCAGCGCCCTCAGCTTCTGCACGACGCGCTTTTCGGCCTGCCACTTGGCCTTCATCGCATCAGCCTCAGCCTTCAAGTTGGCGAGTTCCCTTTCGAGCTTCGCCAAGCGCTCCTTGGAAGCTTCGTCTGTCTCCTTTCGCAACGCCTCGCGCTCAATCTCCAGTTGCATGACCCGCCGCAGGATTTCGTCCAGCTCCGATGGCATGGAGTCGATCTCTGTCCGCAGCTTGGCCGCCGCTTCGTCCACCAGGTCAATCGCCTTGTCGGGAAGGAATCGGTCGGTGATGTAGCGGTTGGACAGAACGGCGGCCGCCACCAAAGCGCTGTCTTTGATGCGCACGCCATGGTGCACCTCGTAGCGGTCCTTCAGTCCGCGCAGGATGGAAATGGTGTCCTCGACCGAGGGTGGCTCGACCATTACCGGCTGGAACCGGCGCTCGAGCGCGGCATCCTTCTCGATGTGCTTGCGATACTCATCGAGCGTGGTCGCTCCGATGCAATGCAGTTCGCCGCGTGCCAGCATGGGCTTGAGGAGGTTGCCGGCGTCCATAGCCCCATCAGCCTTGCCGGCCCCGACGACGTTATGCAGTTCATCGATAAACAGAATGATGTCGCCCTGGGATTCTTGAACCTCCTTGAGGACGGCCTTGAGGCGTTCCTCGAACTCACCCCGATACTTTGCGCCCGCAATCAGTGCCCCCATATCCAGCGCCACGACGCGCTTGTTCTTCAAGCCCTCCGGCACATCGCCGCGTACGATCCGCTGGGCCAACCCCTCCACGATCGCCGTCTTGCCGACACCGGGTTCACCGATCAGCACCGGGTTATTCTTCGTGCGGCGAGACAGCACCTGGATGACGCGGCGGATTTCGTCGTCGCGCCCGATGACAGGATCCAGTTTGCCCTGCCGGGCGGCCTCGGTGAGGTCACGGCCATAACGCTCCAGCGCTTGGTACGTCGCCTCCGGAGTAGGCGAGGTGACACGCTGGCTGCCACGTACCTCACGCAGCGCCTGCATCAGCTTCTCGCGCGTAACTCCCATCTGGGCCAACAGCCGCCCGCCCGGCCCCTTGTCATCCGTTATAGCCAACAGTACATGCTCAACCGAAACATATTCGTCCTTGAGCTTCTTGGCTTCGTCTTCCGCCAGTGTGAGGACTCGGTTGAGCCGGCCGGTGACGTAGATCTGGTCCGGCGGCGCACCGGTCGGGCCGGTTACCTTGGGCATCCGGTCCAATTCCTGCTCAAGCCTTTGCCCCAGGAGTTCGGCGGACGCGCCGGCTTTGGCGAGAATGGCGCCCGCCAAGCCGCTTTCCTGCTCCAGAAGGGCAGCCAGCAGATGCTCAACGTCCAGTTGCTGGTGGCTGCGGCGAATCGCCCGCGACTGCGCCGACTGCAGCGCCTCCTGCATCTTCTCGGTGAAACGGTTGAGATCCATGCATCACCTCCGAAGATCGATCAAAGGCGGGTAGCCTCTGGGGCGGCTTGCGAATATAGAGAGCTGGCTGGTCGCAGTGTAAGCCAGTCAGTCCGCACGCTGTCCCACTCTTGTATCAGAAACCCATGCGACTCGAAGAACTCGCGGATTTGAGGCCGTTGCCAGCCCACAATGTTCTCCAGGATCGGCACGAGCACGGCAAGCGCATTGTCACTAAGCACCGTTCGTTTTGCGATCTGGGCCACGTGTTTTCTTTCCGAAACCGCGATGGTAAATCCATCGCGCACATTCACGTGCAGCATTGCGTGGATATCTGAACTTCCGTCGCCGACGTACACGATGTGATCCGGGCCAATCTGCAGCTTGGCTTGCAACTGGTCAAGCGCGGCAACCTTCCCGTAGCCGGCTGTCGCCCGAACGATCATATCGATCTCCCCAGAAGCGTTGTAACGGAACTCGGTTCCATAAATGTGATCAGCCGGTATGATTCCTTCCAGCGCGGATTGAATAACCTCGACCGGCGCGGCAGAGAGGACATAGAAGTCGAAACGATGGCCCTCGATGCCGCTGTCGAGGATCTTATATACCAACCAGTTCGCTTAGAACGTAACCCGAATCATTGAAGCTCAGGGTCTGATCGAAGTCGCTGGCGAACAGATAGAGCTTCAGGTGCTTGTCGCTCATGTACCGTCACCTCCACTACGGCGGCAGACCGATGCTTCACTTGATCGGCCTCGGAGCAAGCTTGATCACCATGGGCACGACCTGAACTGCCCGCGCTCGCGGCCTGACGACGCCCTTGCCTACCGCGGCTCTACGACAACGAACAAGGTGCTGCCGCCCCGGTTTACCAGCAGCATCATCGGCTCCCGGCCGCCACGACGGACAGCTTGCTCAAATTGGGAGACGTTGGCAACAGCCTGTCCATTCACTTCCTGGATCACGTCGCCGCGCCTCAGCCCGGCCTCAGCGGCTGGCGTTCCGGGTTCAACGCCGACCACAACGACGCCGCTGATTCGCGGCGGTAGCTCGAGTTGCCGGCGGAGCTGGGGAGTCAGATCTGCAACCTCCACACCTTCCAAGGCGCGGGTGACGCCGGGTTCGGGTTCCGAACCGAGCACGCGACGCTCAGACGGCTGTTCGCCCAGAACCACCGGAATCTCCATTTCACGCCGGTTGCGAACGATCTTCAGGCGAACCGTCGTCCCTGGAGCCAGCATGGCAACTTTGAGACTCAACTCACGAGTCTCCGTGATGCGTTCACCGTTGATTGAAAGGACTACGTCGCCCCTTCGCAGTCCGGCCTTTTCGGCAGGACTGCCCGGCGTGACGTCCGCTACCAGAGCGCCCTCGGATTTCTCCAGGCCAAAGGCTCGCGCTATCGTCGGCGTTACCGGCTGAATCACGACGCCGAGCCAGCCGCGCACAACCTTTCCCTCCTTGACGATCCTCTCCATCACTTGGCGCGCCATGTTGATGGGTACAGCGAAGCCAATTCCCTGGTTGCCGCCGCTGCGAGACAGGATGGCGGTGTTGATGCCGATCAGGGCGCCCCGAACGTCCACCAAGGCGCCGCCGGAGTTACCGGGGTTGATGGCGGCGTCCGTTTGAATGAAGTCCTCATAGTCGACGATGTGCAGATTTCCGCGGCCCGTCGCGCTGACAATGCCCAAGGTCACAGTCTGCCCAAGGCCGAAAGAATTGCCTACTGCCAGCACGAATTGCCCGGGCTTTGCCCCTGCGGAGTCGCCGATCGGCAGCACCGGAAGGTTCTTCTGATCCACCTTCAGTACCGCGATGTCGGTGCGGGGGTCCGTGCCGACGATCTTTGCTTTCATCTCCCGCTTGTCCGTAAGGGAGATGCGAATCTCCGATGCGCCTTCAACAACGTGGTTGTTCGTAAGGAGGTAGCCATCCGGGCTGACGATTACGCCTGAGCCGAGACTCAGCTCGCGTTGTTCACGGGGATGGGCGCGCCCCTGGCCTTCGCCCCCGAAGAACTCATGGAAGAACGGATCAAAAAAGAAAGGGGACGTGGGGCCCGAATCGGCGAAGCGCACGATTCTTGCGGAAGAAATGTTGACGACCGAGGGCAGCACGCGGTCGACGACCGGCGTAAACCCTGAAGTGAACGATATCTGATCGCTAACTGCCGCCGCGCTGGCGGTGGACAACAGGATGTTGACACCCCGAGAGCTGCGGTGCCCGGTGATCCACAACCCGGCAACGCCGCCGATCCCCAAGGCAAGCAGCAGAGTCATCGCCGCGATTGGGCGGCGAACTTCAATCCATCCGTTGTTCTTCGTGGGTGTAGTTTCCTTCATACCTCCTCCTGTCAGTGCGCTGCCCGCGCGCCCGCGGCGACGGGCCGTGTTGGGCCAGCGCCCGCTCCCGTGCGGGCGATTGCCGAAGCGATCTCCTCAAGATCGTTTTTTGTGAGTTCGAGAGTCGCCGCGCGAATCCAGCCGTCCACCTGCTCAGGAGAGCGAGCGCCCACAATCGCCCCCGTCACCCCGGGCCAAGCGAGCGTCCACGCCACGGCCACGGCGGACACCTTGGTCCCGTGGCGCTGAGCAATAGGCCGGAGGGCGTCGCGCAGTGCTAGGTTGCGTCCGAGGTTCGGCTGCTGGAATTCGGGGGCACTGCGGCGCCAGTCATCTGATGAGAGGGCGTTGAGCCGCGCCGCGGTAAAGCCGTCCGTCAGCAGCCCTGACTGCATCGGGCTGTAGCAAATGACTCCGGTCCTGTGCTCTGCGCACCACGGAATTTCGTGTGCCGCAGCTTCACGACGGATCAGCGAAAAGGGAGGCTGGAGCGAGTCCACATGCCGGATCGCTTCGCAACGCTCGAGTAGATTGACGTTGAAGTTCGAGACACCCGCCGCCCGCACCTTTCCTTTCTCGATTAGCCGCACCATCTCCCCCCAAGAATCCTCCACAGGCGTGCCAGTCTCGTCCGGCCAGTGGAACTGGTAGAGGTCGATGCGCTCCACGCCCAGCCGGCGCAGCGACGCATCGCATTCGGCCCGGATAGACTCAGGCTTTAGGACCCGCCGAGGTTCTGCCATTCGGTCATGTGCGTCCCAGACGAGCCCACACTTGGTAAAGACCAGCGGGCGGGCGGTTGGGGAAAGCTCGCGCAAGAGACGTCCGACCACTTCTTCAGAATGGCCCAGGCCGTAAACCGCGGCTGTGTCGATCCAGTTGATGCCAAGCTCGAGCGCATGGCGCATAGTCGCGAGCGAAGCGCCGTCATCCTGCGGCCCCCAACTGAAGGCCCAACCTCCGCCGCCGATGGCCCACGCGCCAAAGCCAACTCTCGTGATTTCAAGTCCACTGGTACCCAGAGGACGGGTGGGTAACGTCATGATCTCTCCTCTATGCTTGGGTTTGAGTTTTAAGGACGATCTTACCGCGCACATGGCCGCTTTGACTCATTTCCTGAGCGCGGCCGCCGTAACGTTGAATGCGTACTGCCTTCATCCTTTTCCTTTGCTTCGCCCTCAACCCTCCCAACCTAACTCTCTCACTGCGACAACGGGGGGAGCGTTACCAAAGACGGCGCCCAGAATCGAAGCCGACGACTCGGCCGGATAAACGCCCTAATCTTCGGCATCCCCCGGGCCCGTGCCTGGCCACGACCTACGGCGCGTTTAGTCCGTCAGTTTTCGGGGCGGGAGATGCCGAGCCGCTGCATTTTGTAGAGCAGCGTCGTGCGTCTCACTTCGAGTCGCGCAGCCGCACCATGAGGACCTCCGATCACCCAATCGGTGCCCCGCAAAGCTTGCAGGATGTGTTCGCGTTCGGCCTCCGCAAGCGTTCGCACTTCAGGCGGAATGTTTCTGCCGATACGCTTCAGCTCGGCAAGTGGAGGACGAAGAACTGCATCCGGTGACAGAATCACGGAGCGTTCAATGAAGTTCTGCAACTCCCGCACATTGCCCGGCCAGCGATAATGGACCATAGCTTCCATATCTTCTGCCCGAATTATTTCAATCTGCTTATTCATGCGCCGCGCATACTTCTTCGCGAACTGCCGCACCAGACGGGGGACGTCCCCCGGCCGCTCGCGGAGTGGAGGGAGTTCGATGGGAAAGACGCTGAGTCGGTAATAGAGATCGCTACGAAATCGGCCGTTCTCGGCCATCCGAGTCAGGTCCCGATTGGTCGCGGCCACCAGTCGAAAGTCCACGCGAATAGTCCGCGTGCTGCCAAGTCTCTCGAATTCTTGCTCCTGTAGAACTCGCAGCAGTTTGGGCTGCAATTCCAGCGGAATGTCGCCCACCTCGTCAAGAAACAGTGTTCCTTTATTCGCCAGCTCAAAGCGCCCGATTTCCCGGGCGATGGCCCCGGTAAATGCGCCCTTCTCATGACCAAATAGTTCGCTTTCGAGCAGCCCAGCCGGAATGGACGCGCAGTTGGCGCTAACAAAAATACGATCTCGACGTGGACTGAGGTTATGGATCGCCCTAGCGATGAGCTCTTTCCCGGTGCCGGTCTCGCCAAGAATAAGCACTGTGGAGTCCGTCGGTGCGACTATCTCGACGTGTTCGAGCGCGGCTTTGAGCGCTGGGCTCTCCCCGATGATCTCCTGGCCGTCACTGACCCGGTCTGCGGCAAAGAACTTCCCGCCCCACGCCCCTCCTTCCGCTTCCGTAATCCGGTGATAATCGATGGCACTCCCGCTCGTGGCCATGACTTCCTCCAATCTTTTCCGGAATATTCTGCCCCCTGAACTATTCCAAAGCTGAACGAACAGCCGTCAACAGGGCTTCATCGCTGAATGGTTTACTTAGGAAAGCCACAGTTCCCGCGCGCAGTGCCTTCTCTGGCGCTTCTTGGTCGTCGTGCGCCGAAACGAAGATAATTGGGACTCGGCTGTGTGAGGCGGCCAACTGTCGCTGCAGCTCCAGGCCACTCATTTCGGGTAACCTCACGTCGAGGATGAGGCAAGCCGTGTCACGATGGTTGCCGGACCGCAAGAAATCCTCCGCTGAAGCGAAAGCCTGAACTCTGAAACCGCTAGACTTAATGAGTCTTTCGATCGCCGTCGACATTGTCATCACCGGCTCTGTACATGTAGCTCCTGAAGGGACGAGGAGTGTGGATCGCAACGGAAACTTCTTCGAGAAAGGGGTGCGGGAAAGTGCGTTCTTCGGCGATGCGTCTGCCGGCCTGGGCTCCGTATCCCCCGGACTGGGGGTTGGTTCAGGGGCCATCGCTTTCCGGCTCCCTTTTAGTCGAGTTTAGTGCGTGCAAGTGTAGGTTGCTATGGAAGCAGTCGTAATCATCCCATAAATCCTATATTGAGTAAAGGCGCCAGGAGAAAGCGGGTGTACGACAGGAGAGTGAGGCCGACGGCGCGAGCGGCTTGTGAGTGTGTTGTCCTACGGCATTATATGTTGTA
>QHYU01000067.1 GCA_003224235.1 Acidobacteriota bacterium | reverse complement strand
GGAGCTTCGCCTTGGCGGCGTTGTGCTGCTCGATAGCGGCCACGCCGCCTTCGGCTTCGATCCAGTCCATCACCAGGCCCACTATATACACGGCGAACGTCGGCGGGGTGTGATAGAGCGAGCGCTCCTTGATGTGCGTGCGGTATTGCAGCAGCGTGGGCAGATTCTTGTCCGCGCGTTCCGCCAGCTCGCGCCGCAGGACCACTACGGTCACTCCTGCGGGCCCCAGATTTTTCTGTGCTCCGGCGAAAATCAAGCCAAACCGCGAGACATCCACCGCTCGCGAAAGGATGTCTGAGGACATGTCGGCGACCACCGGTGGCCCGACGGCCGGAAACGTCTGCCACTGCGTCCCCTCAATGGTGTTGTTCGATGCCAGATAGACGAACGAAGCTTGCGGATTCCACTCGATTTCCTCCGTGCGCGGCAGCCGA
Source organism: Acidobacteriota bacterium (assembly GCA_003224235.1). GTDB lineage: Bacteria > Acidobacteriota > Terriglobia > Acidiferrales > UBA7541 > QHYU01. Next base: position 16,871 of record QHYU01000067.1, on the reverse strand, counting down.
GTGAACTTTTGCGGTTCGGTGGAGGCTGCCAGCCGATATGCCGCCACCTTTTTCATCTCCGCGATGGCCTTGGCGGTCCAGGAGCCGGTGTGCAGCACATCAATCGGCCGCCCGGGAACATAGAGGTTCATCGGAGCCATGGCGAATTGCAGGCTGCCGCCTCCCTGAAGGAACAAGATGGCATAGTCATCCGGCACGCCTAAGTTCCGCCGCAAGGCGCGCTCCGCCCGGTCGAGAATGCCTTCAAACTCTTTCGACCGGTGACTCATCTCCATCACCGACATGCCGCAGCCTTGGAAATTGAGCAGTTCTTGCCGCGCGCGCTCTAGCACGGCGAGCGGCAGGGCGGCGGGCCCGGCGTTAAAGTTGTGCACACGCCGGGTCATTCGTTTTTTCAGGGAGAAACTCATGCTTGTGGTGAGCATGACCCTCCACCTTAGCGCATCGTGCGCGCCTCCACGCAAAGAACCAGCCGCCCGCGTGCGCTCCATGCAACCGCTTCAGCGGCGCGGGCGCTCCGAAAACACCGCGCCCTCGCCGTCCCTGGAAGGGCCTCAGTCTGAAGGAAACGAGCACCGCCCTGCTACGCAGGCGCGCCTTCGACGATGCTGAACGGCGATGGCGTGGGAACGATGCGCGTCAGGTGGAAGCCCGCAGCGTCGAGCAGAGTGCGGAATTCGGCAGCCGTGCGCTCGCGCCCGCCTTGGGTCATGACCAGCATTTCGAGGTCCATCAACTTGCCGAACGCAGGCGCGTTACCCGGCTCGATCACCGCATCCACGATAAGCAGCTTGCCGTTCGCTGCAACGGCACGGCGGCAGTTGCGCAGGATGGCGATGCACCGCTCGCTGTCCCAGTCGTGGATGATGTTCTTCATCAGGTAGGCGTCGCCACCCTGAGGCAAGGAAGCGAAGAAGTCTCCGCCGACACTGACGCAGCGATCGGCGAGGCCGGCGGCCTCAAGCACCTTGCGCGAGCCTGCGACCACTTGAGGAGCGTCAAATAATATGCCCTGCAGACTGGGATAGTTCCTCAGGATTGCGGCGAGCAGGATGCCGTGCCCGCCCGCCACGTCGACCAGAGTTCGAAATGCCGAAAAATCGTAGGCAGCGAGGACCGCGTCGGCCGAAAGCGCGGTGAAGCCGTTCATCGATTGCTCAAAGATCTTGCCCGTGTCGGGATGCTGCGAGAAGTAGTCGAATGCGCCTATGCCGAACGCGCGATCAAAGGCGGTCTCTCCGGTCTGGACGCTCCGGAGCAGATCGCCCCACGGCTGCACGCTCCACGGCTCGCCGAACATGATGGCGACGCCACGCAGCGACCCGGGCGTGTTCGCACAGAGCGGCTCGGCCAGCGGAGTCAGGCGGAAGCGAGCCTGCCCAGCTTCGGTCCCGTCTTCTGCAACGTCTTCCGCAAATATTCCGACGCTCGACAGCGCGCGCAGCAGCCGGTAAAGCGACCCCGTGTGCGCGCCCGCCTTTGCAGCCAGCTCCGCGCAGGATTGCGGGCCATCTCCCAGCAGATCGGCGATGCCGAGCCTGGCGGCCACGGCGATGGCTTGTGAGACCCAGCGCGCTGTGATCATTTGAATCAGCGTCACCTCGGGCAGCGCCTGCGGCGTTTCCTGCATGAATGGCATTTGCGTAGCCATGGTTCTCCCTCTCTGAAAATTTGCGCCGCACGCAGCAGCTCTCGACTCGCCCGGCGCTGCCGGCCTGGATGATAGCATCGCGAAGGGGAGAGGCGGTGCATTCAGGCCCCAAGAATTGCAGTACAAACCACGGTGGCACTGGCGGCTTGACAATTCGCTGTGGCTGACTATCGTTGAGCGGCTCAAAGCTGTTTTATAGCCTCATGCGGCCGGCAATGAGTTGTCGTCCCGAGCCGCTGCGGTCGGAACGAGGGAGCGGTGTTTGGGCAACGCACCAGCTCCAAGTATGGAGCGAGAGTCGCTCTCCAGCATCGAAAAGGAGAAAATGCATTGCGTACAGTGATCTCTGCAATTCTTGCCGCGCTGGCTTGTTTCACGCTGGCCCAAGCACAGACGATAGAATCTTCCCGGCACTCGCCTGAAACAACTCCCGCAAAGACCATAGTGATCAAAGCGGCGCGGATGTTTGACGGCCGAAGCGACCGAGCAGTCTCACCAGGCTTAGTGGTGGTGGCCGGCGAAAAAATCACCGCCATCGGCGCCGGCGCGGCGCTCCCGGCCGGGGCGGAAGTAATCGACCTGGGCGACGCCACGTTGTTGCCCGGCCTCATTGACGCCCACACGCACCTTTCCGGTGAGGCCAGCGGCGACTGGAACCGAGACACCCTCGACGCCCTCAGGAAGCCGATCACGGAGCAGGCGCTGGATGCCAGCGTGTACGCGAGGCGAACGCTGCTGGCCGGCTTCACCACCGTGCGCGACGTTGGCTCAAGCGACTTTATCGATGTCGGGCTGCGCAACGCCATCCGCAGCGGCAAAATCATCGGCCCGCGCATGCTGGTTTCCGTCCACGCCATTGGCGCGACCGGCGGGCACTGCGATGATAGCGCCGGCTATCGCTTTGGTCTTTTTGGCAAGGAACCGGGGCCGGAGCAGGGCGTGGCCAACGGCCCGGAAGCCGTGCGCGCCGCCGTGCGGCTCAGCCACAAATACGGCGCCGACGTGATCAAGACCTGCGCCACCGGCGGGGTGCTCTCGCTCACCGACGATGTGGATACACCACAGCTTACCCAGGCAGAACTCGACGCGCTGGTGGACGAGGCGCACGCGCTGCGGCGGAAAACCGCCGCGCACGCCCACGGCGCCGAAGGGGCCAAGCGCGCCATTCGCGCCGGGATCGATTCCATCGAGCACGGGTCCTTCCTCGATGATGAAGCGCTCGACATGATGAAGTCGCAGGGAACGTTTCTGGTGCCGACGCTGATGGCGCACGTGGGCATCACCGAACGGCTGGAACGGTCAACCAACACGCCCCCGCAGGTCGCCGCCAAGGGCCGCGCCGCCATCGCTGCCGCCAGAGGCATGATCAAGCGCGCGATCGCCAAGGCAGTTCGCATCGGCTTCGGAACCGACGCGGCTGTCTATCCGCACGGGCGCAATGCCGAGGAGTTTCACTTGCTGGTGGAAGCGGGGATGAAGCCTGTTGACGCGCTGCGCGCTGCCACCTCCACCGACGCCGACCTGCTTGGCATAGCAGATAAGCTCGGCACGCTCGATCCGGGCAAGCTGGCCGACGTTATCGCCGTGCCCGGCGATCCCACCCAGGAGATTCGCCAGACGGAGAAGGTTTTCTTCGTAATGAAAGAAGGCGTGGTGTACCGCAATGATCGCGCGCCCACGCCGCGCTAGCGAACAGCCTCGCGAGGCGCGAGAAGCGGCGGAGAGCAACTAAGCGCGCCGCGGGGTCACGTCTCCAGCTTGAAGCGCGACTCTGCCAGGCGATAGAGCCGTTGCCAGAACAGTCGGTTTATGGCCACCACAATTGCGGCCATGACGACGGTCGCAGCGAGCAGCACGTGGTATTGACCCGCGTCAGTGGCCCGGCTGATCACCGCGCCCAGGCCTGCGGTCGAAAGCGTCTGCCCCTTGAAGTGGAAGTACTCCGCAACGATGCTGGCATTCCACGCGCCGCCCGCGGCGGTGACCATCCCGGTGACCAGATAGGGAAAAATTCCGGGCAGAATCAGACGCCGCCACCGCTCCCAGCGGCCGAAGTGGAAAACTTCCGCTGCTTCCCTCAAATCAGTGGGGATGGCCATGGCCCCGGCGATGACATTGAACAGGATGTACCACTGCGTGCCGAGCAGCATCAGCGCGAGTGATGCCAGACCCATTCCGCCGCCCTCACGGATCAACACCAGCAGCACCACTGGAAACAGCGCCGTGGCTGGCACGGAGGCGGCAATCTGGGCAAGTGGCTGCGCGAAACGCGCCAGCCGCGGGCTCGACCCGACGGCCACCCCAGCCGGCACCGCCCACAAGGCACCCAACAGCAGCGCGGCGTTCACGCGGAGAAACGTCAGGCCAGCACCCCGCGCAATTTCTTCGATCTCCTCCCCGTTTAGTTTCACCAGTTCGAGAGAGGCGCGCCACACCGCGTAGCCCAGCGCCGCGAGCCCCAACAGAGCCACCGCCCGGCCGAGCCACGATCTCCACTTGGCGGGTCTCATACGAGGAACAGGCAAGAATGCGTGTCCTGCAGAGCGCGCGAAGGTCAGCGTCAACCGCTCGCCGGCCGGCCGGATGACCTTCCGATAGAGCAAGGCAAACGCCCCCGAGCGGCGCAGCAGCTCGAGCACAGCGGAGCGCGCCGCGACAGCGCTTTCGACCTGCTCGAATTTGAACTTATCGGCCCAGGCGATCACCGGCCGCCAAACCAGCACATCGAGCAGAACGATGATGCCGATCATCGCTGCCAGCCCCCAAAGGATGGCCTGGGTATCGCCGGCGCCGGCAGCGATTTGCAAGTAGGAGCCGAGGCCGGGCAGGCGGAAATCGCGCGGACCGAGCACAAACATCTCGCAGGCCATCAGAAAGAACCAGCCGCCCGCGACCGACATCATCGAATTCCACACTAGGCCGATGGCCGCGTAGGGCAACTCCAGCTCGGTGAAGCGTTGCCAGCGGCTGAAGCGGTAAACGCGCGCGGCGTCGTCGAGTTCGCGCGGGATGGACTTCAGCGAGCTGTAAAAGCTGAAGGCAATGTTCCAGGCTTGCCCAGTGAAGATCAGCAGGATCGAACCCAACTCGATACCCAATTGCCGCCGGGGGAACAGCGCCACCATGGCCAGCATCACGCCGGGCAGGAAGCTCAACACCGGAATCGACTGCAGGATGTCGAGTAGCGGCACGAGCACTCGTTCGGCCCGCGGCGAACGCGCGGCGGCATAGCCGTAGGCCAGCGCGAAGAGCAGGCTCAGCGCGTAGGCGATGCCGATGCGCGCCAACGACGCAGCGGCGTAAGCAGGCAGCGCCCAGGGGCTGCGCGAAATCTTTGCCGCAGGCTGGAACGGCCCGAGCCACGTCTGGCCGAGGTTGAGCAGCCCGAGAAACACTGCCAGCACGGCGGCGAAGACAACCAGGTCAGTCAGGCGCGACCACGCGCGCCGCGGAAGCATCGGCCGTACGAATGCGCGAGAAATCATCTGCCCGGTGCTGAAAGGAAAGCAGCCGCCGGCGCGCTACGCCTCGGGAGTTTTTAGCCGGCCGCTCGCGGCGTCATAGTCAAACAACTCCGCGTAGCGCCCCCACTCGATCGCTGTTTCCATCTGGCGGCGCGCCTCGTCGTCGGTGAAGTGCTCGTCGAGCACATCGAGAAAGAACTCTTTAGGCATGGTATGGTCGGACTTGGCGGCGAGCGCCCGCTCGATCTGCCGCAGCAGCGGCGCGTGCTCGAGCGCCGCGGCGCGGAAAATCTGCTTGCGCGTCTGGATATCGGCCTCGGCAAAGGCGCGGCCCGCAGGGGTGAGTTCGGCGTCGCCCTCGGGCAGGCGCAGAAAGCCGAGCAGTTCTGCGGCGCGGACGATCGGCAGCAGATCGTCCGCCTCCATCACCAGCGCGCGGGCAAGATGGTGGATGTCGTCACGACCGTTGCGACCCGCCAGGATTTCGAGCAGGCCGGCGATTCCAAGCGGGCGCGCGTGCGGCAGCATTGGATACTTGGCCGGCGCTCCTGCGGGCTTCTCCGACCCGAGTGCGGGGTGCTCCACCGCCGGCTGAGTAAGGACTTTATAAATGTAGTCCACGATTTCGACGAACCGTGCCTCCTTGCGACCGCGCGGGTGCTCCAGCTCCACTGCGAAGTCGGCCCGGACGGCGGCAGGGTTCTGGCCCAGCACGATGATTCGGTCGGCCAGCACCACTGCCTCTTCAATATTGTGCGTGACCATGAAAATCGCCCGCGTCGGCATCTTCCGGCTCAACCAGAGTTCCAGCAGCTCGCCGCGCAGTGTTTCCGCGGTCAATACGTCGAGCGCCGAGAACGGCTCGTCCATGAACAACACTTCGGGCTCCACTACCAGCGCCCGCGCAAACCCCACTCGCTGCTTCATCCCGCCCGAAAGCTCCTTCGGATAGGCCGTCTCGAAGCCGTCCAAGCCCACCGCGTCGAGGATCCGGAGCGCCCTCTTGTGTCGCTCGAGCGCGGCCACCCCGCGCGCCTCAAGCGGCGCTTCGACGTTCTCGATCACCGTCAGCCACGGGAACAGGGCAAAGCTCTGGAAGACGATGGATACATTCGGCAGACAGCCATCGAGCGGCCGGCCATGCCAGAGCACCTGGCCCGCCGACGGCCGCGCCAGTCCGGTAAGCATTCGCAGCAGCGTGGATTTGCCGCAGCCCGATGGACCCAGCAGGGTCACGATTTTATCCGGATAAATAGCAAGATCAGTTGGCGCAATCACCGGGATGCGCCCGCCGTCGGCTCGCAGGTAGAACTTTTCGAGCCCTTTGGCTTCGATAATCGCACCCACGAAGTTTCCGCCCGCGCCCCCGGGTTGCTCTCCGGGCGCGTGAGCAGCGGCCTTCAGGGTCGCATGCTCGTTCACCTTGGCTTTGGCATTCAGCACGCGCGCATTATGAACGATCCGCCAGCTTCCAGGTAGTGTTGAGTCTGCGCTATTTTGTGTAACGGCAGCGGCGTTTCGCCCTCCGCACGGGGCTGGAAAATCGCCGCCGTGACGGAGGCGCTACAGAGGCCATCAGTGAAGCGGGATTTCTCAACCAGTTTACCCTGAGCATGGCAAAGGCCCCCAAATTACGGCCAGGTGCCCAGGCAACTGGCGGAGAGCCGAGGAATTCTGTATTCTCGACGGCTCGCGTGGGAGCAAAGGCAGCGATGCCCGCAATCACAGCCCAGCAGGCTCGGACTCGGGACCATCCGGGAACTTTACCCCGACCGGGCCGAGGCTGGATCCCCTTCAGGACCGTGGGCGGAGGACCGCAGAGTTGTGCGCTGCTGGCGGTGATGGCAGCGGCACTGGCCGTGGTCGCTCCATTCTTTTTTTTGGGCACCGCCTCGGGGCACGACCTCGAGTTTCACCTCTCTTCATGGATGGACGTAGCGCGACAGTGGCACGAGGGAGTGCTCTATCCGCGCTGGGCGGCGTGGGCCAATTATGGCTTCGGTGAAGCCCGATTCATCTTTTATCCGCCGGCTTCCTGGCTGCTGGGCGCGGCGCTCGGGAGCATTCTCCCCTGGAAGGAAGTCCCGGGGGCGTTCGTGTGGTTGGCGCTCACACTAGCGGGCGCCTCGATGTTTCGCCTGGCGCGCGAATGGATGCCTGCGGGTGAGGCGGCCCGCGCTGCGGTCCTCTACGCCGTGAACCCCTACCATTTGGTGGTCGTCTATTTCCGCAGCGCTTACGCCGAACTGCTCGCCAGCGCGCTGTTTCCGCTCGTCGTGCTCAATGCAGTGCGTATCGGCCGCGACCCTTCCCCAGACGCCGGGCGAGGCGCTGGAAACCTGCCACCGCGAACACTCCGACGAGATATGGCGGGCTTGGCACTGAGTTTTGCGGCGATCTGGCTCTGCAATGCCCCAGCCGCGGTGATCACAAGCTATAGCCTGGTGCTCGTGCTGGCGGTCGTTACCGTGCTCCGCCAGTCGGCCAAGGTTCTACTGGCCGGCGGGGTGGCCATGGCGCTGGGCCTGCTGTTGGCTTGCATCTACATTGTCCCGGCAACGGCGGAGCCAGGCTGGGTGAACATTGATGAGGTGCTCTCCAGCGGACTGCGCCCGGAGCAGAATTTCTTGTTCACCTCCATCGACGATCCCGAGCGCAATCTGGTTAACCTGATCCTCTCTACAGTGGCAACGGCGCAAATTGCGATCACCGGCCTGGCCGCGGCCGTCTCGATCCATCTCCGTCACCTCTTGCTCAAAAAGGCGCGCGAACTTTGCTGGGCGTTGCTGGTACTAGGGGGCGCGTCAGCGATACTGATGCTGCCAGTGAGTGGGCTCGCCTGGCGCGCGCTTCCGAAGTTGCGCTACGTGCAGTTTCCCTGGCGCTGGCTTCTTCCGCTTGGCGTGGGCTTTGCCATCTTTGTTGTGGCAGCGATTCACCAAACGCACGCGCGGCGGGCCTGGACAATGCTCATGGCAGGGGTACTGCTTGCCGCAGCCTGGTACTCGGGCCATCAGACCTGGTGGGACACCCAAGATGCGCCCGTGACGCAAGCGGCGATTAGCCAGGACCGCGGCTATGAGGGCACCGACGAGTATCAAACGCGCGGCGCGGGCCACTACGATCTGCCGCAAGGCGCTCCGCTGGTGGCTCTGGCACCAGTCGAGGAGAACGAAAATCGGATGAAGCGAAGTAGCCTGGGCCTTGTGCGAGTGGAACGATGGGCGCCGGAAGAAAAAATTTTCACGGTCGAGGCGCGCAAGCCCGTCCGGGCGGCCCTGCGGCTCCTAAACTACCCTGCCTGGCAAGTTGAGGTGAACGGTGAGATTGAGGAAGCCGAGTCGCACGAGGACACCGGACAAATGCTGTTCGATTTGCCGGAGGGACACAGCCGCGTCCGGGTGCGCTTCACGCGCACGGCAGACCGCACATTGGGAGCGGCGCTGACGGTGCTGGCCACCGTGGTAATTGCAGGGCTCGCCTGGCCCTGGCGCCAGGTCAAGCTTCTGCAACCGAATTCTTCTTGACGCCAAGGATTTGCACCCGAGGTCACCCGACGGGTAAATCAGATAGCGCAGCGGGTAACGCATTTCAGGTGGAACAGGGCGTTCTGCGGTGCCAGTACAACCCCACCACTCGGCCAGCCTAGGTCGGTGGCGCGCATATCTTCCGGCTTCCCCTAAATTGAATCCTTCTCGACCGTGCGATAGCATCACTTGCAATGAGGGCAGGGCACAAAAGGTTGTTCAACCACCCGGGATTCTTGGTGGGTCTGGCGGCATTCCTGACGGCTGTTCTGGTCCAATCTGGAGAACTTGGTTCGATCGACACCGTCCTTAGGTTGCAGACTACGCATTCCCTCTGGACCTCTGCATCACTGGTGCTTCCAGAGGACTACCGCGTGATCGGCCTGGTGGGCAGAGACGGCCGGATCTACGTCCCATACGGGATCGGGCAGAGCCTGCTCATGCTGCCGTCGGACATGGTCGGCACTCACCTGGCACGCCTATCGTTCTTCGCCTCCTTTGCTGAGCACGATCCCGGAATACGCGAGATAGTGGTGAGTTACAGCACGAACATCCTGGTGTGCGTTCTCACCGTCCTGGTCTGCTTCCGTTTTTTGCGCCTTCTCGAGTTCACCGTGAACCAGGCTATGACCGGAGCGTTCACGCTGCTCTTCGGTACGACCTTTCTACACTACACGCAGAACATGATGGAGAATAACTTCATCTTGCTTCTGACGCTGACCGGTCTATGTTTTCAGTACGAGTGGGTTCGTACCAGCCGCTCCCGGGCGCTCGTGCTCGGCTCTCTGGCTCTCGGAGCCAACCTGTTGACCCGGCTGACCACGGCTATGGACATCACCGCGGCCACCCTGTTCGTACTAATGCTCCTGTGGTTGCAGCACATCCGCGGTCGGGAGTTACTGGTGCGACTGCGCTATTACGCCCGCGTTGCAGGGCCTTGCTACGCACTATTCTTACTCCTTGATAGAACTTATCAGTACTACCGCTTTGGCTCGTTCTTCAACACCTACCTCGCGGTGTATGCGGAGCAGCAGAAAAAGCTGGATCCCAGCCTGCCCTCGGACTTTCCCTGGAGCACGCCGCTGCACCAAGGCGTGCTCGGACCCCTGATCACCCCTGAGAAATCCATTTTCCTGTTCGACCCGCTCATCGGCGTCGCTCTGCTGCTGTCTGTTTTCATCTGGAAACGGTTTCGTTCAGAGATCAAGGCCTACCTGGTTGCGGCATGGTGGCTGCTGGCAATATACATCCTCTTTTACGCTAAGTACTTCGAGTGGAGCGGCGACTTCGCCTGGGGCGACCGCTACATCACTCCCCCCGTACAACTGCTAGCGATGATCTCTATCCCGTTGTTGCTCCATCATCGCGCCAACTTAGGGCGGGTTGTATGGAAGCTGGGAATGGCCATCGCCACCGTCAGCGTGGCCATACAGCTGGCTTCAGTAGTGTTCTGGCATCCATTGGAGATCCATCAGATGGAGACCCTGGGGCACCCGACCTTCGTGGTCGGGCTGCGCTTCAAGAACATCGTCGCCGTGGCTCTGGGAAAGGTCGATCGGTGGGGTTTGAGCAACGAGGATACACGCGAGGTCGGCGGCATCCACTCCAACACTCCCTATTTCCTGCCATTTCTGCTGAAGAAAGACGGAAGCATTTCCAACGCGGCCGCTGATGGGCTGATTGCCGCTTGGCTCATTGCACTGGCTGCCTTGATTGCCGAGCTATTCTTTATTCAGCGCAAGGCGCGAAGAGGCGATTTTGCCGTGGGCTCGCCTCCACGCGCTATGGCAGAAGTTGCGGCGTCACCTTGACGCCTTGGATCTTCCCGCCATTTTTAGCTATAACCATGAACCAAGGCCGGGACGAAGTGCGTTCCTCGGATAAGATAAGAACTCCGCGCCGCACGGTCATCTCGCGGTGGGAATGGAAAAGTGAAAATCGGATCCCTGGCCGACAGTGCTTTCCACCCACAGCTGTCCGCCGTGCGCCTCCACAATGTGCTTGGCGATAGAGAGGCCCAGTCCGGTGCCACCGACCTCGCGCGAGCGCGCCACATCGACGCGGTAGAACCGCTCAAAGATACGCTCCTGGTCAGCCTGAGGAATGCCAATCCCGTTGTCTGAGACGGTAATCTGGACCGCGCCCTCAACGGCGCGGGCCCGCACGGTCACCTGGCCACCCGGAGGGGTGTATTGCACGGCGTTGTCGAGCAGGTTTAGCAGCACCTCCGCCAGGCGGTTCCGGTCGCCACGAACGGGAGGCAAGCCATCCGGATAATCCACTTGGAGGATGTGATGCCTCTCCTCAACCCGCAGGCGCGTTGTTTCCGCGCAGTCATCGATGAGCTCCGCGACCCCCACGGGGCAGAACTCCAGTTCCATGCGGTCCGCCTCGATCTCGGAGAGCTTGAGCAGGTCGTCGGTGAGCCGCGCCAGGCGCCGGGCGTGGTCACGGATGATTTCGAGGAAGCGGCCGCGGTTCTCCTGGTCGTCAATCGCCCCGCCGAGCAAAGTCTCGGCAAAGCCTTGGATGGCAGTCAACGGAGTTCTCAGCTCATGAGACACGTTGGCCACGAAGTCCCGCCGCACCCGCTCGAGCCGCCGCAGCTCGCTGATGTCGTGCAGGACCAGCACCGCTCCGGTTGTATCCGGGCGCCCTTTCCCCGGGTCAGGCCCTACCACCGGCCCCGCTGTGACTGCAAAGCTCCGCGGGCGCACCGTCCCCATCACCACTTCACTGTGCACGGTTTCGCGCTTCGCCAGCACCTGCTTGACCACTCCCAGCAAGTCCGACTCGCGCGTCACTTCCACCACCCGCCGGCCCTCGCACTGGGGCAAATCCAGGCCCAGGATCTGCGAGAACGCCTGGTTGGAAAACAGGATGCGCTCCTCAGCGCTGATCACGGCCACGCCCTCCACCATACTGCGAAGGATGGCGGAGGACCGGTTGCGTTCGTCGGTGAGCGAGCGAATGGTCCAGTCTAGATGGGCAGCGGTTTCGTTGAGCGCGCGGGTGAGCTCACTCAGCTCGTCGCCAGTTGACTCGACCGGCAGAGGACGAAAATCTCCCTTGGCCACGCGCTGCGAAAAGATTTTCAGGCGCTCGATGCGCATGGAGAAAGCTCGTGAAACCAGTAGCGAGATGGCACCGGCGGCCAGCAAGATCACCAACGAGGCCGCTAAAAGCTGCCGGCGAAACTCAGCCAGCGCATCGTCAATGTGCTTGAGCGGCAGGGCCAACCGGAGCACGACTGGCCCGCCACTGGGTGGCTGATGCCGCAGGGCCAGATAGACCAGATCCCGGCCAAGCGTGGCGCTGTGGCGGACCGCGCGCCCTCCGCCGCTCGCAAACGCTTGCTGGATTTCCGGCCGGTTAGCGTGGTTTTCCATCTTTCGCGCATCTTCCGCGGAGTCGGCGAGCACGCGGCCGTCCGCCGTCACCACGGTGATCCGTGCGCCGCTCCGGGCCATCCATTTGACCCAAGAGCTCAGATCGCTCGGACCGTTTTCTTGCAGGGACTCCTGTGGAGGTTGTTGGGAGGACAGTTGCGATGCAAGTAGGGGCGGACGCGCTTGCGCAAGCCGGCCCAGCGCGTCGAGCCGCTCGAATCCCTCGCGCAGGTAGTTACGCCGGAGCACCCGCTCGGCGTAGATGTCCACCGCCAGCAAGACTGCCAGTAGCAGCGCTAGGAACACCAGTCCGAATTGCCAGAACAGATTAAGACGCACGGCTGTCAAACAAGTAGCCGGCCCCGCGCACGGTCTTCAGATGCGCCGGGTTTTCCGGGTCAGCTTCGATCTTCTCCCGCAGTCGGCGGACATAGACGTCCACGCTGCGCGGCGTCACAAAGCGATCGCTGCCCCACACGGCGTCGAGTAGCTGGTCGCGCGTGAAGACCTTGTTGGGCCGCGCAGCGAGGTAATACAGCAGGCGGAACTCAAGCGTACTGAGGGTGACCGGCTTGCCCGCTCGCGTCACCTGGTACGACGAGGGATCAATCTCCAGCCGCCCGGCAGCGATAGTGCGGGCAGTTTCGCCTGCGGGCTCGGCGCGCCGCAGCAGCGCCTTCACCCGCGCCACAAGCTCGCGCGGGCTGAAAGGCTTTGTGACGTAGTCGTCGGCGCCCATCTCCAGACCGATCACCCGGTCGGCTTCCTCGCCGCGCGCCGTCAGCATTAGGATGGGCAGCCGGTTCAGGGCCTGCTCGCGCCGGATTTCCTTGCAAACTTCCAGGCCGGAAAGTTTCGGCAGCATCAGATCAAGCAGGAGCAGGTCGGGCGGGTTCTTTTTCACCGCCCCCAGGCCCGTAGCGCCGTCGCCGGCCGCGCTGACCTGGAAGCCTTCGTTGGCCAAGTTGTAGCGCACCAGCTCGACAATGTCGCGGTCGTCTTCAATAATCAGTATGCGTTTCATGATCGCGTTTCCTCTTTCCGCCGCCGTTGTATCTTACATTCATTGGTCAATTTTCTTCGCGCCGCTGCTGTGGCCGTCCAGCATCTTCCGCTATGATGGAGGGCGGACCAAAACTGTAAGGCGGTGCCACGATCAGAATCCAGCATCATCAAAGCTGTTCCCTGAGAACGCGGAAGTGTATGAAGAAAAAAAGATACAGCTCGGCATTCTCGAGTGCTAGCGGGTGAACGCATTCGGCAAACCAAGCGTTTTCTCAGCCAGAGTACCATGCAAAGCGTCAAAACTATCCTCGGCGGAAGTCTATTGTCCGTGCTCCTGGTTTCGGCTGGTTTCACTGCTGGTTGGGAGGCTGCGCCCGGAGAAGGGCAGAGACTCCGGCCAAAGGATGTCGTGAAAGAATACTGCCGGCTGGACTTTGAAGGGGCACGCTTAAGCAGTGACACGCGGTCTCAAGTCGCATCACTGATTGCTTGGGAAGAAGAGCGCGGCTGGGACCAAGCGGTGATTGTTTCCAAGTACCGAGTCACTAATGTCGTCGTGAGAGGCAACCATGCGACCGCCAGGGTGGAGTTCAAAGTCTTAGGGCGATTGGAGGGAGATGAACCTTTCGTACTCGGACGGAGGGTTGAAGCCGTTCACTTTGGGCTGGAACGAACCGAGGATGTTTGGAAGATTGAAAACCCGATTATTGCGCCTCACGTTTCGGTGCACAGCATGATTCAACACGTTCGCGGGCGGATCGAACATGAAAAGGAGGGTTCGGAACACCGGGCCGAGTTGGAAGAGCAGCTTCGCCAGTTGGAGGCCCTGGGAAATTAGCAATTCGACCGATGCTGATCTGCCCGGATGTCCACTACCACTCTCTAAACGCTCTGGCAAAAGTAGATTAAGATGGGTTCCGGGGTGACAGGTGGTGGATTCTCGAGGTCGCCGGCCAATGTTTCTCGCTGCTTGTGCCGGCATATTCCTATTCGGAATCGTGCTGGCGCTTCTGGGAACGCTTTTTGGCCTGCCAGAAGTGCGCGCGCGGTTGCGAGTGAACCTCGGGCAGCAGGGGGATTTGTTCCTGATCCTGTACTTCGGTGTGTTTCTCTCGTCGCTGGTGGCGGGCCCGCTGATCGATCGCATGGGCAACAAGCTGGTGCTCATGGTCTCGGCGCTGCTGGTGACGGCTGGGCTCGGCGGCTTTGCCCCAGCCCAGTCGTTTGGCGCGGCGGCGACCTGCGTCGCGCTGCTCGGACTGGGCGGCGGTGGGCTGAACATTGCGGCGAACGTGCTCGTCTCAGACCTCTATGGCGCAGATCGCGGGCCGATGCTCAATGCGCTGGGGATGTTCTACGCCATCGGAGCGCTTGGGATTCCGCTGCTCGCGGCCAGCCTTTCGACCTTGTTGCCGATCCGCGGGTTGCTACTGTGCGCCGCGGTGCTGGCCGCACTCACTACTATCGCCTACTCTGCGCTGCGCTTTCCGCCCGCACGCGAATCCAAGGGTTTTGCGATGCGCGATCTGCTTCAGGTAGCACGTTATCCAGGCGTGGCGCTACTCGCGGCGGTGCTATTTTTGGAGGCCGGCAATGAATCTTCCATCGGCGGCTGGGTCTCCTCCTTCGCAGGCTCCCTAGGCGTCGATGCCACCACTGCCACCTGGGTGCTCGCCGGCTTTTGGGCCGCGATGACGGCTGGCCGGCTGCTCGCTACTTGGTTGCTGGAACACATTGGCAAAACCCAACTCGTGCTAGCGAGCGCCGCAGGCTCGGTAGCCGGGTGTGCTCTCGTGCTCGCCGCGCGGTCAATCGCCGGCCTAGCCGCAGGTGCGGCGCTCGCTGGGCTTTGCTTTGCTGCTGTCTTTCCCACAACTCTCGGAATTGCCGGCGACCGCTACCCACAGTTAAGCGGCACCGTCTTCGGCCTGTTGTTTTCAGTCGGGCTTCTGGGCGGAATGTGCTTCCCGTGGGCCATCGGGCACCTGGGGACCTGGTTCGGCATGCGGCAGGGGCTGTTGCTGCCGTTGGCTAGCGCGACACTCATCTGCGCGCTGGCCGCCCTCATCCGCACCCCCGACCCCCACAGCTAGTGGGTTGCGCGCCAGAAAATTTCTCAGGGGTTGTCTGACCGCGCTTGAGCTGCTCGACGAAATGGTCGGCTTCCCGGGTCGGTTTGGGAACCCGGTAGCCGTCGGTGCACGCCAGGGCAATTTCAATCGCGCTTTCAAGATCCACGCGGTGACCGATAGAAATAAAGATAGGCTGCACGCCAGCGCGGGTGCGCAGGACGGCACCGATGGTTTCCTCAACGTCTACCAGTGGGCTCCATGCGCCGACCTGGTCACGCGGCTCTTCGTAATAGCCAATGAGGCGAGATTTGGCCACTCCAACGCCCGGCTTATCCAGCACCGCGGAAAGGTGACAAGCAAGGCCGAAGCGGCGAGGGTGAGAGTAGCCATGAGCATCGAACAGTAACAGGTCTGGCTCGGTGCGAAGTTGCGCGAAAGCGTCGAGCAAAACCGGTCCTTCGCGGAAGACGAGCAAGCCCGGCACGTAAGGAAAAATCAGGCGACGCCGGGCCGAGCGCCTCTCGATCTCCTCAAGCTCAGGAAAGGAATAAACGATTACGCCCGCGTAGCCGACAGCCTCCTTCGGGCCTTTCTGTCCCGCTGAAGCAACCTCCACAGCAATGTCCGCTCCGGCCACGGTTTGGATTTCGCCGAAGTCCCTCTGCTTCTTGAGCAATGGCCGGAGTTCGATTTGGAGTTGAGCAGCCTCCTTGGGCGTGAGGTCCCAGCGGTGCGGAACTTTCACTTCCATGTGTGGGGATTGTACCTGAGAGAACGGCTTCTGAGTATGTAGCTAGAAGTAGAGTGCCCCCGAAATCGAGCAACTTGGGGTCTCTGAAGAAGAGCACACTCTCTCGGTTTGCGGCTGTGCAACAGAATCCTCCAAATCTTGAGGGAGTTGGCGCCAACCGAAGAGAGTCAAATAACATTCTCGTGACAGCAACCGTGTCCGCGTCCATCAACTAAGCATATTAGGATTGCTGGAGCAAGGGAACAAAGGCGACGAGGCAAGTACAATGTGAATCCGTCGAAAGCCCCACGCGCGTTGAGGAGGAGACGGTGGCAGATCTATCGATACTATGGCGCAGATTGGATCAGCCGGGCCATGAATGCGCTCGACTGTATTCCCAACATTCTCACTGGCATCTAACCGGAACCGCGGTGTTTGCCCACAGCCAGCAGCCGTGCCGGCTGGACTACTTGGTGGTGTGCAATTCGGGGTGGCAAACCGTATCTGGAATGGTTCGGGGCTGGTCTGGAAACGAGACAGTTGAAATCGAGTTCTCGGTTGATTCTGCCCACCGTTGGCGGCTTAATGGAGCAGAGTGTTCCACAGTAGCTGGCTGCATCGACCTCGATCTTAACTTCAGTCCCTCCACTAACCTGCTTCCGATTCGCCGCCTGGGTCTGGCCATCGGACAAGAGGTAGAAGTGCAAGCGGCCTGGCTTCGCTTCCCAGGTTTCACGCTTGAGCCGCTCAAGCAGCTTTACCGCCGCATGGATGCCGGGACCTATCAGTATGAGAGTGCGGGCGGCAGGTTCGTCACCGAACTCCAGGTGAATGCGGCGGGTCTCGTCACCCGCTATCCAAGCTTCTGGCAAGTTGAGGCAGGCGGTTGAGCAACCCAAGGGCGCAACGAACACCACAGCTTACAAGAATGATTGAAGAGATTGGCTCCCCGGGCAAGACTCGAACTTGCAACCCTTCGGTTAACAGCCGAATGCTCTACCATTGAGCTACCGGGGAGCAGAGGCAATCAGAA
>QHYU01000066.1 GCA_003224235.1 Acidobacteriota bacterium | reverse complement strand
AAGGTGGTGGTGTTTCATCCCTTGCGGCCGGAGCAGTTGGAGCAGATTCTGGAGATTGAGTTGGGGATGGTGCAGCAGCGGGTGCTGGAGACGGCGCGGGGGCAGTTTTTGTTCCGGGTGGCGCCGGAAGCGCGAGCACATCTGCTGCGAGAAGGGACCGACCTGAAGTATGGCGCGCGGCATCTGAAGCGGGCGATTGAGCGGCACATTGTATATCCGCTGGCGAACCTTTTGGCGACTGAGCAGGTGCGGTTGGGCGACATGCTCTGCATTGACTGGGACCTGAGCGAAGAGCGGCTGGTGTTCCACAAGGAAGGGGAAGGCGCAGTGTTGCCCGTGGTAACGCGGCCGACGCAACAACCCGGCCTGCAAGCAGCGCACGCCAGCGGCGGTCGTCCGGTCGAGGTCCCTGCCACTGCGGCGGCCCACGAATTGAAGACGTCAAGGCAGTGATCAGGCCCGTGTACACCCTCGGGGTTAAGTTCAGACCCTGATTTCTCGGCAGGTTAAACTGCCGACCCTCATTCCTCCGGCTCGCGAGGTGCAGCTCTCACTCCGCCGGATGGCTCTTGGCTCGGAGATCTCATCGGCAGTTCCCATTTCCTCCAGTTAACTACTCAAACCACTACCCGTTCCCCATACGTAATTCGCCCTCCAAGAATTAGGGTGAAGACCGGATTGTCATCGCGCCATCTTGTGACCAATCTGTTCGCGGCCCTGGAGAAACCGAGTAGCCCCAGAAGGAGCGTGGTGCCTTTAGCTCCAGTTTAGGGGAACGACGGCGCCCCAGCCCTCGCTTGGCCGATCCGAATGGCGGGAGTAAGCACAATGCGAACGATACATGGGGCCATTCCACAAAGGTCCGTGGATTTTCCAGTTCTAGACAACAACGCTCAATCAAAGTTCAACGCACGCCGAGTAGGCGCAGCGCGTTGCCCCGCCGCGCCTCTCAGAGAAACGGACTTGAAGACGGGAAGGTGAACGTCAGCTCAAGGCTGACTCGCTGACGGGGTTAGAGCTTTGTTGTTATTGTGAGAGTGAAATGGCTAGCAGATTAAGAACCATTTACAACTACGGGACAAGGCGGCAGCCTAAACTCTGTAAATCCAGAGCGGTATGTTACAGGTATATTAATTTAACTCTTTTGGTATATTTCCTCGGAGCGCTCCCGCCCTATATTCGGTGAAAGAAACCGGCCAGGCTCAGACAGAACGTGGGTGATTTAGCTGCAACTCTCGACAGGGATAGTGTGCCACCCCGCGCTTGGCCGGTCCGAATGGGAGGACACTCACAATGGTAACCAAACATGTGATGATTCGACCCCAGCCCCTGCAAATTCCAGTCCTAGACAACAACCCTCAATCTAATCTCGAGCGCACCGCCAGAGTCCCGATCTTCAATGGGGATAGTCTGGCGCGGGTTCTGCGACCGGTGATCAGTCCACAGCGGATGCTGGGGTGGTCGCTGGGCATCGTCTACCTCTGGTTCGGAGCACTCAAGCTCGCCCACCTGAGTCCGGTGCTGCAACTCATCCGGCACACCTCGCCCCTGCTGGCTACTGCTCCCTTCTACAACGCGCTGGCCCTCTCGGAACTCGCCATCGGGCTGATGTTGCTCGCGGGCGTGTGGAGGAGATGGACAGCCGCCTCGGCCGTGCTACACCTGATGGGCACCTTCAGCGTGGTGTTCTCCTCCCCGCAAACCGCCTTCCGTCCCAGCTTTCCCATCCTCACCATGGAAGGCGAGTTCGTGGTGAAAAACCTCGTGCTCCTCGCCGCCGCGGCCACCCTCTGGTTGCTGGCGGGAGAGCGTGTAGCCCATCGCCCGAGTGTGGCTCTTCCGCGGCCGTCAATTCTTTCTGAGAGAGAGGCAATGACGGCCCCGGCAGAGAATTTTCCCCCAAGTATTTCGGAGGTGAAGAAACATGCGGATCACGCCGCTCAGGTCTGAGTAGTGGTTGGGTCATCCTGCTCGGCCAACGCGACGTGACGTACGGCCCCCAATCTTCTAGAGAGGATGAAAAATGAACAAGACTACCCCTTCCCGTAGAACTTGTGATGCAGCACGCAAACTCGCGGCACGGAAACTCTCTCCTGTCCTTCTCATCGTCACGCCGCTCACCGTGCTGGCGATAGGCTTGAGCCAACACTTCGGCGCGGTCCGTGCGCAAGCGCCTTCTGCTCCCCCCCATGCAGTCACGCAACTAGCGTCCCTGAAAACGGTGCCGGTTCCGGAGCCCCGCAACCTCGCTGCGTACATCAAAGACAGAAGTGCTGCGATCGCTCTGGGCAAAGCCTTATTCTGGGACATGGCCATTGGCAGTGACGGTCAAGCGTGCGCGAGCTGCCACTTCCATGCCGGCGCTGACACCCGGTCGAAGAACCAACTCGACCCTGGGCTCCGCGCTATTCCCCCCGATACGACTTTCACCGTGTTCGGCGCGGGTGGCGGCGGCCCCAACTATCAGTTGAAAACCACCGACTTCCCGTTCCACAAATTGGCCGATCCTGGCGATCAAAACTCTCCTGTTGTGTTTGACACCAATGACATCGCCTCCTCGGCGGGCGTCTTCTCCTTCAACTTCACAGGCGAAAACGCCCCCGTTCTTCTGGGCCTGAGCCCCGAGGACAATGACAGGGGCACCATCACCTCGCCCGACCCGGTCTTCAACGTTGGCGGCATCAACGTTCGTGGCGTCGAGCCGCGCAACACCCCGACGATGATCAACGCGGTCTTCAACCACCGCAACTTCTGGGACGGCCGCGCACGGTTCGAATTCAATGGCCGCAACCCCATCGGAAAACTCGACCCCACCGCAAGAGTGCTGCGCGTACCTGCTCCCCGTGCTGCGCCCGAGCAAATCAGTCTGATCGATGGCTCCCACCCCGACCTGGAACTGGACAATGCCTCGCTGGCCTCCCAGGCCGTGGGCCCGCCGCTCAGCAACCTGGAAATGTCGTATGACGCCCGGAACTTCCCAATCCTAGGCCGCAAGGTGGTGCCCCGTCGTCCGCTAGCGCGTCAGGTGGTGGCTCCCGACGACAGCGTTTTGGGTACTTTGTGCCGTTGGCCCCTTCAAGGTCTAAACAAGACCTACAGGGACATGATCGCGGCCGCCATCCAGAACCAATGGTGGGACTCGGCTTTCATCGTGCAGGTCAACCCCGACAACAGCGTCACCATTCTGCCCTCGGGAACAGCGCAAGCGGGCGCATTGAATGACACCTCTGCCGCTGCCAACCAGTTCCAACTCATCGAGTTTAACTTCTCCCTGATCTGGGGACTTGCCGTCCAAATGTACGAGGCCACCTTGATCGCCAACGACTCTCGCGTGGACCAGTTCCTGGATGGGAAAAGTAGCGCCTTGACCGCTCAGGAGCAATTGGGTATGGCGATCTTCGAAGGCAAAGGGAGATGCGTCAATTGCCACGGCGGCGCCGAGACAACCAATGCCTCGGTCAACAACGTGGTCAATGCCCAAGAGCTGTTAGAGCGCATGGTCATGGGCGACGGCGGGATCGCCGTGTATGACAACGGCTTCTACAACACCGGCGTCCGCTCTTGCTCAGGAGGACTGGCAGGTCCCTGCGATGACGTCGGCCTTGGTGCGACGATTGGGCCCAAGAACCTGCCGCTGTCCAACTCGCGATTGCTCCAGCAGTGCGTCCGAGACACCATCGCGGCGCAACCCTCGCTTACCGTGGAACAGGCTAACGCCGTCTGCCAAGTTCCGGCCATCAAGGTCAGGCCCAACGAAAGTCCCCTACTGGCTACTCCGCAGCCGCTCCAGCCGAACGAGCGGGTGGCGGTGGACGGGGCCTTCAAGACGCCTGGCCTACGCAACGTCGAACTCACCGCTCCCTACTTCCACAACGGGGGCCAGTTGACGCTGGAGCAAGTGGTGGACTTCTACAACCGCGGCGGTGACTTCGCCCGCGCCAACCAGGACAACCTCGATCCCGACATTCAGGTGCTGCACCTGACTGCGGATGAGAAGGCTGCACTGGTGACGTTCATGAAGGCGTTTACCGACGAGCGGGTCCGCTTCGAGAAGGCTCCCTTTGACCACCCGGAACTGTTCGTTTCCAACGGCGCGATCGGCGACAACCACCAGGTCGTCAATGACCCCACCAGCAACGGCCCTACCATGAAAGGCAAGGCTGTTCAAGACTCGAAGCACATCCCGCCGGTGGGCAGGGGCGGCCGGGCGGTTCCCGACAACAACTTCCTCGACACGCCTCCTGTGCCTTCTCCTGCGCCTCCGGCTCTGGGGGTGCAACCCGCGAGCATGACCTTTACGGCCGGGGCATCGGTGGGCCTCACCCCGCCTGGGCAGATTCTGCAGATCAACAATGTAGGAGGCAACGGCCAGTTGGCCTGGAGTGCTTCCAGCACTCAGTCGTGGCTGTCGCTAAGCTTCACGAGCGGCATCGCCCCGAGCAGTTCGATTGTGCTCGTGAACGCCCTCGGGCTAGGCCCCGGCGTCTACAGCGGCACGCTCACGATCACAGCTCCCGGCACGCAGGTAAACGTGTCTGTGACCCTCACTGTGACGCTTTAACCCCCGAATGGCTCCTTGCAGCCTGCCGGCCGACCCCGCACCGGCTGGCAGGCTCCGAGGGCCACAGAAAGGGTCAGCGAGGAAGAACCATGAACAAGCAAACCAAATTCGTGGTGGCTGCGGTCATCGTAGTCGGCTCGCTGGGCTGGCTCGCCGTGGTGGGAGCGAAGGAGAGCAAGACCTATTATCACACCATTGCGGAACTCTCTGCGCTGAAGGGTGCCGAGGCGCGCCATCGCATGCGCGTGGGCGGTACGGTTCGCGCCGGCTCGATCGCGCGATACACCGGGCGGGTGGACTTCGTGATCGAAGGGGAAGGGAAGTCGCTCCCGGTCAGCTACACGGGAAGCGACCCGCTGCCCGATACATTTGTGGATAACAGCCAGGCCCTGGTTGAGGGAAGGCTGGCGCCGAACGGCACGTTCGTGGCCGACAAGGTTCAGGCCAAGTGCGCGTCGAAATATGAAGCGGCGCCCGACCAGCAGAAAAAACAGCACGAAACCCCGCGCATTCGATCAGAAAGAGCCAGGTGGTTCGCGGTGCGTCTGGGACCTGCAACGTCGTAAGTGGCCTATAAGGCTTCGCCCTCCCGGCTGTCTCCCCCTGGGCCGGGTGTTCTCTCGTCAGCAGATTCGGTATAGTGTGACCGCCCGCACAAGGCGCGAGCGGCAATCGTTTCGGGGCTGCTGCCCACTGCTCCGGTAAGGAACCCGCCGCCTCAAATTGTCATCTAAGCAAACGTAAGCATAGAGGGGCGCGCCAAAAACGCGCGAATAGCAGAAGGGCCCGGCTCAGTGCCGAGCCAAATGCCCAGCCGTATGGAGGAGCAAATGAAATTAAGAGAGGCTCGCGTTTCCTACCTGCGCCAGACAAGCCTCCCCAACAAGCGTAGTGCGCTTCTGCAGATTCGCAGTGACCTGCGGCAAGTGGTAGCCGTGGTCGTGGCTGTGGTCCTTATGTTGGCGCCGGTGGCTTGGGCGGAACGCACGCAACTGAAGCCGGGCTGGAACCTGTTTTCGCCTGAGCAGGACGCCCAGCTCGGCCGGCAGGTCTCCCGCGACGCTGAGCGCCAGGTTCCCATGCTGAACGACGCGCGAGTCGACGCCTATTTGAACAGCCTGGGTCGACGCCTGGCGGCGCACGCGCCTTACCATTATTTTCAGTATCAGTTCAAGTGCGTCAACGACCGTGCCATCAACGCGTTCGCGCTGCCGGGTGGGTTCGTTTACATCAACCGCGGCGTTCTGGAGGCTGCCGACAATGAGGCTCAGGTGGCCGGTGTGATGGCGCACGAAATCTCCCATGTGGAACTACGCCATGGTACCAATCAGGCCACCAAAGCCTATGCCTGGCAGGTGCCCCTAGGGGTCCTTGGAGGCGCCCTTGGCAACAATGCAGTGGGCGCGGTGGCGCAGGCGATCGGGGGCTTCGCCGTCAACTCCGTCTTGCTGAAGTACTCCCGCACGGCGGAAAGCCAGGCCGACATCCTAGGCACGCAAATCCTGTACGACTCGGGTTACGACCCGCGCGCGATGGCGCAGTTTTTCGAGAAAATCGAAGCGGAGAGCAAGGGTCGGAACCCGGCGGAGTTTTTCTCGAACCATCCCAGCCCGGAGCACCGCATGGAGCGCGTCAACGACGAAGTGGAGAAGCTCGGCGGTCCACCGAGGGGCTATAAGACCGATTCCCCGGAGTTCCGTGAGATCAAGCGATACGTGCTCTCTCTCCCTGCGCCGCCCAAAGGCGGCCGGGCGCCGCAGCAGGCGGGTGGCGGGCGCACCCGCAGGCCCGACCAGCCTTCGAGCCACTTCCAGAGCTACGAGAATGAGGCGCTGCGGATGAGCTATCCGGATAACTGGCGCCCCAACGGCCAGGGCAGTGCGGTGAGTTTTGTCCCCGCGGGCGGCGTGGTGGATGACGGCCGTGGCAAAGGGGCGCTCGCCTACGGAATGATTGTCAACATCTTTGAGCCGCACCATGACCGTTCCGAACCGGTTACCGTTGAGGATGCCACCGACCAGTTGATCGATGATATGCGTCATTCCAATCCGGGGATGCGCGTCGTGCGCCAGCACGAGCGCATTCGCCTGGACGGAGAGCGCGGCCTTTCCACTTACCTTTCCAATGACTCGCCGGCCAGCGGCCGGGAAACGGATTGGCTGGTTACTGTGCTGCGCCCAGAGGGATTGATCTACTTCGTCTGCGTGGCGCCTGAGCGCGAGTACGACGAATACGATCGCACGTTTGAGGCCATGCTCAATTCGGTCCGCTTCCGCCGCTAGTAGGATAGCGGCCAGCTTCCTCCTCTAGCCCTTCAACCAGAAGCTTTGTCAGAAGCTTCAGTTCCGACACCCTCAGCCTTGGCGGTTGTTGGTTTCACAAGACAAGACCCCACTCCCTTCGGGAGGATGGGGCACCCGGTGCCTCGGCCCGTCCTGTTTATCTTTAAGATGAGCGCTGAGGGCCGACTGCTGAAAGGTGGCGGACTCGCGGCATCTAACTTGATGGAATGTCTGTCGGAGGCTTTGGCTATAATCTTGGTTAGAGGCGCTAAAGAGGTATTTGCCACAACATTCGAACTCCTAGTTCGTTTCCCTCTCCATAACTTCGTCTTCCAGAACGTGCGGATTCGAGTCTTTCGTGGTACGCAGCAACAGGGGAAAGCAGACAGGGTAGAGAAGTCGATTGGACACTTGATTCGCCTTTGACCAACTCGGTAGGCGACGAATGCACGACTACAGCGTTGATTCGAACGAAAGGAGGATCGTTCCGTTCCTCCTCGCGGCGTTAGCGATCCTCTCCGCATGGGCCTTTTCCCGATTCCTTGCGGGACTCCACCTTTCGGCACCGTGGTGGGTTGACGCTCCGTCCAGCATGGGTTTCTACGGTACGTTTTACGCTCTCTTCGATAAGCATCTTTGGCGGATCCGATTGATCCGCCGTCTGGGACTGGTGAAAGTTCCGGACCTGGAAGGCCGCTGGTTGGGTTCTCTGACGTCTTCGTTTGATGACCACGCGAAGCACCGCAGACTGGAGGTACACATTTTTCAAACGTGGACACAAATCGTAATTGTCGTGAAGACGGCAGACTCCCGGTCACGGAGTTGCGTGGCGGCGATTCGAGTCGCCGAACCCGATGGGCCAGCATTGATCTACCAATACGAGAACGAGCCTCAGGCAAGCGCAGTGAAAGCGTTGCACATTCACTATGGAAGTGCGATGTTGCAGTTGTCCGATGAGAGCCTTCTGAGTGGAGATTATTACGCAGGACGCGATCGGTGGACCAACGGGCGCATCTCCTGCCGCAGACAGCCGAGTACCGCAAGCGCCGCCTAGATAGCTGGGCTTAGTCGGCGGCTTCCCCGGAGGCTTTTGGCTGCCAACGCAAAATGGGTTTTCTCGCCGCGCTAACCTCATCGAGCCGCCCGACGCGCGTGGAATGGGGCGCGGTCTTGACCACCTCGGGGTTGGTAGCGGCTTCTTCGGCGATTGCGCGCATGGCGTCGATGAACAGGTCGCATTCTTCCTTTGGTTCCGATTCGGTCGGCTCGATCATCATCGCGCCGGGGACGATGAGCGGGAACGCGGTGGTATAGGGATGGAAGCCGTAGTCGATCAGGCGCTTCGCGATATCGATGGTGTTGACGCCATATTTCTTTTGCCGCGCATCGCTGAACACCACCTCGTGCATCGAGGGCGACTTGTAGGGCAGCTCATAGACGTCCTCCAGGTGTTTGCGGATGTAGTTTGCGTTGAGCACCGCGTCTTCGGTGGCCTGCCGAATCCCCGGGCCGTAGGCCAGTGCGTAGGCGAGCGCGCGCACCAGCACGCCGAAATTGCCGCAGAACGCGCGCATCCGGCCGACGGACTTCGGCCGGCTGAAGTCGAGCGTTAGCGTGCCGTCTGACTTGCCGGCGAGCACGGGCACCGGAAGGAACGGTTCGAGGATCTTCTTCACCATCACCGGCCCGGCACCAGGTCCTCCGCCACCGTGTGGCGTGGAGAAGGTCTTATGCAGGTTGATGTGCATCACATCCACGCCGAAGTCGCCCGGGCGGGCGATGCCAGCCAGGGCGTTCATGTTGGCGCCGTCCATATAGAGCAGGGAGCCGTTGGCATGCAGAATTTCGGCGATTTCCGCGATGTGTTGCTCGAAGACGCCGAGCGTGCTCGGGTTGGTGACCATCAGCGCGGCCACGTCTTCGGTGATGGTTTGGCGCAACCGCTCGACATCGATTTGCCCGCGCGCATCGGACCGAATGTTCTCCACTTGGTAGCCGGCGATCACGGCGGTAGCGGGATTGGTGCCATGAGCCGAGTCCGGGATCAGCACTTTCTGGCGCGGGTTGCCCTGGCTTTCCAAATAGGCTCGGATCAGCAGCAGGCCAGTCAGTTCACCCTGGGCACCCGACGACGGCTCGAGCGTCACCGCATCCATACCGGTAATTTCCAGCAGGCAGTTCTGTAGCGCCTGCATGATCTTCAGGCAGCCCTGCGAGAGCTGGATGGGCTGGAACGGATGTTCGGTGGCGATGCCGTCCAGGCGCGCAACAAATTCGTTCACCCGCGGGTTGTATTTCATCGTGCAGGAACCCAGCGGGTACATCCCCAGATCAATCGCGTAGTTCCAGGTGGAAAGCCGGGTGAAGTGGCGGATCACTTCGATTTCGCTGACTTCGGGGAAGCCGTTGACGGTTTCGCGGACGTGCGCAGCGCTTAGCGCCTGACGGGCGTCCACTGCGGGGACGTCCAGTCGCGGCAACTCGATACCGCGCTTGCCGGGCGCGGACTTCTCGAAGATCAGCCCTTCGCTCTGGCTGGTGTGCCGGCTGGCTTTCTTGATTCGGTCGGTCATGCTCACACCGGTCGATCCAGGATCTGGCGGAGTGACGCCGCCAGCCGCTCGATTTCCGCGCGCGGAGTAGTTTCTGTGACGCACACCAGGCCGCGCTTGCTCAGCTCCGGATAAAAGCCGCTGAGCGGGAGCGGGCCGATGATTTTGTCCTGCAGCAGGTCGGCATTGACCATCTTCACCGAGCGTGGAAGCTCGACCACGAATTCGTTGAAGGAGGGCCCTGAGAACGCGCGCTGCACGCCGGGAATCTTGGCGAGCTCTGCTGCAGCAAAGCGGGCTTTCGCCAGGTTTTGTTGCGCCAGCTCTTTCAGTCCTTCTTTGCCTAGCAAGCACAGGTGAATCGCGGCGGCCAGCGCGCAAAGCGCCTGATTGGTGCAGATGTTGGAGGTGGCCTTCTCCCGGCGGATGTGCTGCTCGCGAGTGGCGAGCGTCAGCACGAACCCGCGGCGTCCCGCGTGGTCGGTGGTCTGGCCAGTCAAGCGGCCCGGCATCTGCCGCACGAACT
This sequence comes from Acidobacteriota bacterium, assembly GCA_003224235.1. GTDB lineage: Bacteria > Acidobacteriota > Terriglobia > Acidiferrales > UBA7541 > QHYU01. The sequence goes on along the minus strand of QHYU01000066.1, from coordinate 8,602 downwards.
TTTCGCGCGTGGCGATGACGCCGACAAACGGCCCGCCGTAGCTCGGGGCCAGGCCGAAGCTCTGCCCCTCCATGGCCACGATATCGGCCTCGGCCGGAGGCCGCACGATGCCGAGCGAAACCGCCTCGGTAATGGCTACGACCAGCAGCGCTTGTTTGGCGTGGGCGATCTCCGCGAGCTCTGGTACCTGCTCGAGGACGCCGAAGAAGTTTGGTGACTGCACCACCACGGCGGCAGTTGCGTCATTGACCGCAGTGCGAAGCGCCGCCGCGTCGATCTGGCCGGTGGGAGTGTAGGCGACCTCGTCGATCTCCAGGCTGACGTTGCGCGCATAGGTGGCCAACACGTCGCGGTACTCGGGGTGCAGGGAGCGAGCCACGATTGCTTGGTGGCGCCCGGTGAGGCGTTGCGCCATTAACACCGCTTCGGTTAAGGCTGTCGAGCCATCCCACATGGAAGCGTTGGCCACTTCCTGTCCTGTAAGCTGGCACATCAGGGTCTGAAACTCGAAGATGGCCTGGAGCGTACCCTGGCTAATCTCAGGCTGATAGGGCGTATAGGAAGTGAGGAATTCGCCGCGCTGGATGAGCGCGTCGGTCACGACCGAGCGCAAGTGGTTGTACACGCCGGCGCCCAGGAAGCTGGTGTAGCCACAGGAGTTCTCCGCGGCGCGGGCGCGAAAGTAATCGATGATTTCCATCTCCGAGAGCGGCCCCAGTAGATTGAGCGGCCGGTTCAGCCGGTGAGCGGCGGGAATGGAGGTAAACAGTTCTTCCATCGAGCGGACGCCGATAGCAGCCAACATCTGCTGGCGCTCTGAGGGACTTTTCGGCAGGTAGCGCATCAGTGAGCCGCTTCCTTTTGTTTCTCGGAGATATAGGTCTGATAGGCCGCGGCATCCATCAAGGTGTTCAACTCGGCGGCGTTCGCGATCTTCAGTTTGATCAGCCACGCGGCGCCGTGGGGATCTTTATTGATTTTTTCCGGCTCGTTGGCGAGCGAGGTGTTGGTCTCCAACACTTCACCGGAAACCGGAGAGTAGATCTCGCTGACGGCCTTCACCGATTCCACCGTGCCGAACGACTGGCCGGCACTGAGCTTTGCGCCTGCCTTGGGCAACTCGACGAAAACCACATCACCCAGCTCGTGCTGGGCGTAGTCAGTGATGCCCACGGTGCCGATGCCGTTCTCAATCCTGATCCACTCATGCTCTTTAGTATAGCGATAGTTGCTCGGATACATCGCTGCTCCCTATTTGCCGACTCGGTGGAAAACCCCATCCGCGCGAGCGGTTCGCTTCTCCGGCTTGCACCGGACCCGCCGCACCGTTCTAGGGAACTGTTCGCCTACTTTGGCCGCTTGTAGAACGGCGTCGGGACGACACGCGCCGCCGCCTGGTTCCCGCGGATGCCGACTTGGATCTCGGTTCCCACCGCGCTCAATGCCCGTGGGACATACGCCATCCCGATATTTCTCTTCAAAAACGGAGCTGGTGAGCCGCTGGTAACGTGGCCCACCTGCTTTCCACCGGCAAGAATCGGGCAGCCGTCCCGCGCGATCAACCGGTCCTGCATCTCAAACCCGACCAGAATGCGGTCTGAGCCGCGTTCTTTCTGCCGCAGCAGGACCTCGTGCCCCAGAAAGTCGCCTTTATCGAGTTTGCAGATCCAGCCGAGGTTCGCTTCCCAGACCGTCGTCGTATCGTCAATCTCGTTTCCGTAGAGGCACATGCCGGCCTCCAGGCGGAGCGTGTTCCTGGCGCCCAAGCCGCAGGGCAACAGCCCGTCGGGCTGGCCGGCCTCAAGCAGGTCATACCACATTTTCTCGGAGTGCTCGGGCGCGAAATAAATCTCGAAGCCGTCTTCGCCGGTGTAGCCGGTGCGGGCAATCAGGCAATCTACGCCATTCACTTTGCCGAAGGTGAAGCGGTAATACTTGATCGACTCGAGCGGCACGGTGGTGAAGGGCTGCAGAATGCCCAGCGCTTTCGGCCCCTGGATGGCGAGCTGCGTGTACCGGACGCCGGCGTTTTCCACTTCCACGCCGAACGTGTTGTGCCTGCGAATGTGCTCCCAGTCTTTGTCCTGGTTGGCGGCGTTGACGCAAAGGAAGTAGTGGGTATCGGAAACCTTGTGCACCAGCAGGTCATCTTCAAACGTGCCCTGTGGCGTCATCAGGCCGGAATACTGCGCCTGGCCGATGGCCAGCTTGGCAGCGTTATTGCACGTTACCTTCTGCACCAAGTCGAGCGCCTGGGGGCCGCGAAGCTCGATCTCGCCCATGTGGCTGACGTCGAAAAGCCCCGCTGCGGTGCGCGTAGCCACGTGCTCGCTGATAATGCCGGAGTATTCGACAGGCATGTCCCAGCCGCCGAAGTTGACCATCTTTGCCCCCATGCGGCGATGGGTCAAGTTGAGCGCGGTTTTGCGGACTTCTGCGGTAGCCGGGGTTGTCACAACTGATTCTCGAAGACTCGAATGAGAGAGGAAACTAACATGCGTGTTTCGGGGTGTCAAGAAAGCTCGGTATGGTGCAGTGGGGCACTTTGAGAAAACCTACCAACTCTCCTCATCGTTAAAGGCCATCGGCCATCTTAAAATGACATGACGCGCCGCAAAGCCTGCTTCCCTGCGTGAGCCAGACTAGGGCGGCCAATGAATCGCTTCGCCAACCCGGCTTGTTGTTGCGGATGCATGCCGCCAACTTGCGGCTTGTCCCCGTTGGTCGCCTCGCTTATATTCGGCTCAGAGGCGACAATGGCCGAGCAGGTCTTCTGTACTCAGTGCGATAAACCCGAGACGCAATGTGCCTGTGAGCGCTACTGCTGGGTGTGCAAGGGCCAGTACGGCATCCGGTTGTGCGTGGACGGGCTATACTACTGCCCGGACTGCCGCGAGGCTTGCGACGTCCGCGTGGTGGACAGCCGTGGCGCGTGAGATCGGTCGCATTGAGCTGAAGCTAGACCGCGACGCGCGCTTGACCGCCGGGGTGACAGCCGCGGTCATCCATGTTGCCGAAAGCGCAGGCCTGGGTGCCGATGCGCAAGCAGACTTGGTTGTGGCGGCCGAAGACGCGTGTTGCGAAGCTTTTCGACTGCTGACCGCCGCCGGCGCCAGGCTCGGCGTTACTATTGAGAAGTTTACCGACCGTATCGAAGTGATCCTCGAATATCGGGTTCTGACAGCCCAGGTGGGACGCGAAACCTCTGGGCTCCCCCGCACGGAGCCTGCGCAGCCAGCCGGGTCGAGTGGACGCGGGCTACTGGGCCGGGTCGACCACGTGCTCTCCAACACGCAAGGCGGCACTTCGCGCACGACCCTGGTCAAATACATCCGCGCGCGGCGCAAACAGAAGTAATCCACTAAGCAAAAAGTCATCCACCGCCCCCAAGTTGCAGCGGGGAAGGCAAGATGCTATGCCGCGCTGTCCGAGTCCTTTGCTGCGCGGTGGGGGTAAGCTTCGCGAGGAGCGCCCTACATTTTTACGGCGAAGGTGTTGCGACTAATCAGCGTCTTCATCTGTTCGTCGGTCAGGGCTAAGCGGAGTTCGAGACGGTCACCACGCGGCGTGATGCGGGTATCGTCGAGCAAGCGGGCCAACTCGGGATTGTTCTGGCCCTCCTGGTAGCGGCGGTACATCAGGCCGGCCTGGAGCATGGCGGCAAACGTATTGGCTTCGTCGGGCGTGTTGCAAACGGCCTGGAAACGCGCGTCAACCCCGCTGCTGGCCTCGATATTGATCATCAGCGCTTGAAGCCTGCTCACCAATTGCACCGATTGCGGAAATCGCCCCGCTTCCGGCAACAATTGCTGCATGGCCAGGCGTGTGTATGCCGGGTCGAGCACCATCCAGACTACGCCGCGGCCGTTGGTCTCATTGATCAGCGGAAAAAGCTTCTCGTTGCGCAGCAGCCCCTCCTCCGCCCCGAAGCGCACTTCGATGAGCTTTTCGAGCGACTCGCGGTGACCGAAGGCCGCGGTGTTGGAGTCGATAAAGAAAAAGAACAGGTCGCTGGGCCCCACGCCGCTACCGAATGCAAAGAGTGTGTACCCGCGAACCTTTCTGGTTACCAGCTTCTGCGCCTTGAAAAATTCTTCCGCGGCATTCGGGGAGAATTGTCCTAGCGCGACGCCGACAATCTGCTCGCCGGTAACTCCGGGGCTGTCATCGCCCGGTTTCGACTTATGGGTCGCCATCAGCGCCCAGGCCAGCTCGTCGACCTGCGTATTGGGGTCCACTCCGGCCGCTGCCAGGAACTGCTCAAATTGGCGGAAGCGGCTGGGCAGCATCTGTTCCTTCAGTTGTGGGAACCACTTCAACTGCCGCGCCTTCTTCAAGTCGGCGTAAGCGAACTCGCCTATATCCTTGGGAAAGAGTCCGATGATATCGATGCCGAGGTTGCCGGCGCGGCTGGCCGCAGGCACCAGTAAGATCGCCCCCACTAGAATCACTGCTAAGCCAATTCGTCTGATGTTCATAGTTCATCCCTTGCTGCGAGCCGTACCGGCCCAGAAGGCTCAGGCCGCGGGCTCGCTCGATGGGTTAGTTGCCTGCGTGCACCGGGCTCGAGGCGAGTCGCACCTCGAGCGTCGTCGCCCGCTTCTGCATCGCGGCCACGTACGCCGCATCGCTGATCGATTCCAGATTGATGGTCACATTTTCCAGCGCCCCGCGCGCGGCCGCAGCCGCCATTAGGCGCCCAACGCGAAGGTCTGACAGCATTGACGCGGCGGAGATCGGTTCGAGTTGCCCCAGGCGTTCGTAAAGTTCAACAGCTGTTTCCGCCACATAGAGGGGAACTTCCGCCGCGCCGCGAGTGGCGCGCTGCATAGCCTCCTCGCGAAGCCTCTCATCTTCCTTGGTCTCCTTCGGAAGCTTGGCCGCGGCCATCACCGCTTCGTACGACGCGGCATCGCGGTCAATGGCTTCGGCCAGTGCCTCGGCCGCAGCGCGTAGCTCCGCCACGGCTGCGCTCAACTGCTCGACGTATGCGGCCTGCGACTTCTTCTTGCGCGAAAGTCCGGCGACCATCTGCCCGAGGCTCGCCGCCAATGCGCCGGCAAGCGCGGCAACCGAGCCGCCGCCTGGCGTTGCGGTTGGTTCCGCTACGGCGTCCAAGAATGGCTGCGCCAGTGCTGCGAGCTTGCCTTTGCTCTCGAGCGGCACGCCGGAAAGGGCCGCCGCCAGGCGGTTCTCCAGCACTTGGGCGGGCGAAAAATTCTCCAGTTGCAGGTAGAAGTCGGCAGTCATCTCCAGGGCCTTCTTCGGCACCAAGCCGACGATTTCACTGCCCACGATCGCACAGCCGTAGCGCTCGGCTTCGCGCTTGACCATCTCGAAGACGCGGTGGATGGGAGTCTGCTCGAAATCGGTCAGGTTGATGGAGACCTGCGCCAGGCCGCGCGCTTTCAGGTCCACACCCATGGCCTTAGCATAGCGCAGCCCGCCGCTCGAGAAGCGAATGGTTTTGGCGATCTTGTTGGCAGTTCCGATATCCGGAGTATTCAAATTGATGTTGTAGGCGATCAGGAATTTTCGTGCGCCCACGACGGTTGCCCCGGCGGTGGGATGCAGCCGTGGCTCGCCCACATCGGGCGCCCGGTCGGGATTGGCCAGCACTTCCTGGCGCAGGCCTTCGAATTGCCCTCGGCGGATATTTTCAAGGTTGGTGCGTTCGGGCCGCAGCGCCGCAGCCTCGTAGAAGTAGACGGGAATACGGTAGCGCTCCCAGATTTCGCGGCCAACTTTCTTGGCCAGCACAACGCAGTCTTCAATCGTCACACCTTCGATGGGGATGAAGGGAACCACATCGGTGGCTCCCACGCGAGGGTGTGCCCCGGTGTGGCGCGTCAGGTCAATCAGCTCAGCTGCTTTGCCGACCCCGCGCAGCGCGGCCTCGGCTACGGCCTCGGGCTCGCCGGCCAGCGTGATGACTGAGCGGTTGTGGTCGGTGTCCGATTCGCGGTCAAGCACCCAGACGCCCTCCACGCCGCTCATTGCGGCCACCAGCGCGTCCACTTTAGAGGGGTCGCGCCCTTCCGAGAAATTCGGCACGCACTCGATGAGTCGCTTCATGGATTCAATCGGCGGCTGGATGAGTCATGAGCTAAAACGGCAAGCCACGCCACGGAAACTGTGAACTTTCATTTTCGTTCGTTTGCGGAGAAGCATCTGCCTGAACCAGAACTATTGGTTAACGCGTGAGAAAATTATCTTACCGCGCTTCAGGGTCAGCCAGCAATGGTTGACGCCGAAATAATACGGGATTTCGCGGTAGTCGGCCAGGTCGAACACCGCCAGGTCGGCGTATTTGCCAACTTCAATTGAGCCGATGCGGTCGTGCCGCCGGAGCGAATAGGCCGCGTTGATGGTGGCGGCGGCGAGCGCCTCGGCGGGCGTCATCCGCATCTGCGTGCAGGCCAGCGAGAGCACCATTTGCATGTTTAGCGTGGGGCTAGTGCCGGGGTTGAAGTCGCTGGCCAGCGCGACAATGGCCCCGGCAGTAATCAGCGCGCGCGCGGGTGCGTAGTCGCGTAGGCCGAGATGGAAACAGCAGCCTGGCAGTAGCGTCGCAACGACGTTCGAGACAGCCAGGGCAGATATATCTTCCCGGTTAATTTTTTCCAGATGATCGGCGCTCGCGGCGTTGAGTTGTACGGCGAGGCGCGTTGCGCCGGTCCGCGCCAGTTGTTCAGCGTGCAGCCGCGGCTCGAGGCCGCAGGCGCGGCCCGCGGTCAGAATCCGCCGCGCTTGGGCAACCGTGAATGCCCCGCGGTCGCAGAAGACGTCACAGAACTGCGCCAGCCCAGCCCTCGCCACCGCGGGGATCAGCTTCCTCGCCAGCGAGTCCACGTACGCGTCTGCCCCGTTGGACCGGCGGCGAAATTCCGGAGGCACAACGTGCGCGCCCAGAAAAGTCGAGGTGATATCGAGCGGCTGCAGCTCGAGCAATTGGCGGTGCAGTCGGAGGATTTTCAGCTCGCTCGCTGCATCGAGGCCATAGCCGCTTTTGGCCTCGAGGGTAGTGGTGCCGTGCGCGGCGAAATTTTTGAGGGCAGCAAGCGCTCTTTGCTTGAGCGCGTCAGAGCTGGCCGCCCGCAGCTTGCGCACAGTGAAAAGGATGCCGCCACCGCTTCGCGCGATCTGTTCGTAGCTGGCGCCGGCGATGCGCTGTTCGTATTCGCTTGCGCGGCTGGCGGGAGAGACCAGGTGCGTGTGTGAATCCACGAAGCCCGGCAGGAGCACGCGCCCGCCCAAGTCGAGTTTTTCCGCGCGGCGATACTTTCCGTTTCGGGCGACAAGCCCTTCAACCTTGCGGCGCGGCCCAACAGCGGCAACGACTCCGTCGCGAACCAGCAGGGCCCCGTCATGGATGATTCCGAGGTCGTTCAGCGCGGGGCCGCGCCGCGGCGCCGGGCCGCTGAGCGTCACCAATTGGGCGCAGCCGGTGATGAGCAGAAGCTCGGACATTTCGTGGGCATCGTCGCGCAGCCGCTTCTCTATAGCGCAGTTGCATTGCTGGGGCAACAATTGATTCCGCGCGGCGACGGAGTTAGCATCTAGCCCGACGAGGGATCCTAGTGAGGGGGGGTTGCCATGCCCCAGTATCAGTTCTACTGCCCGGCGTGCCGGAAAGAATTCTCGCTCGTACTCACTTTGGCGGAGTTTGAGAAGGGCGGGGGCAAGTGCCCGAAGTGCGGTAGCAAGAAGCTCGAACAAAGGTGGGCGGCCTTCTACGCGGTCACCTCAAAGAAGAGCTAAGCTGCCGCAGCCCCGTTGCCTGGCAAGCACGTTGGGCCTCCAGGCGGGCGGGTTGCGAGGTAGTGGAAAGGGGCGCTTATTAGGCCCCCGCGGCTGCCTTTGCCTTGAAACGCGGCAGGAATTCTTCGCTCGCAAAGGTTTCGATGGAGGTGGGCGTGGTGTTCTGCGCCGATCGCTTTTCGAGCGGCGCCATCAGACCATCATTGATGGCTGCATACATTTCGTTGAGGGCCTTCGCTACGCTGGCCGACATGCCCATCTGTTGCATGGCCTGCCCTGCTTGAGCATAGGAAAACTGCACATACCTGAGGTTCGGCTTGCCGATCGCTTTCCCGATCACTGCGGCTGCTTCCGACATGGTGACGTCGCGCTGGCCCAGAAGCTCTCGCGTCTGCTTTCCGGTGAAATTCCGCTTGCGCAGCGCCTCTGCCACAACCGCTCCGATATCCCGGGTGGCAATGAACGGCAGCGGCAAATCGCCCCTCAGCGACCCGCCCATGATCCCCATGCTCTTGATCAGGTCGATGCTGAAGAACAGGTTTTCCAGGAAGAATGCGGCGCGCACGTGCAAGACGTTTGCTCCCGCGATGCGGTTAAGCATCTGCTCGACCGCGTGGAGCCCGCTGACGGGGCCTGCTTTTTCCGCCAGATGCGCGCCCACGCTGCTCAGATTGACGACGTGCGAGACGCGGGCTTTCTCAACCGCTGCGGCCAGCGCGCTTCCGACACGCAGAATCTCCCCGCGGGGGTCCGCCGCGTTATAAACGGGCGGCACCATCGTATAAACCGCGAGTGCTCCCTGAAACGCGCGACTCAGCGCCGCCGTGTCCGTTACGTCGGC
>QHYU01000065.1 GCA_003224235.1 Acidobacteriota bacterium | reverse complement strand
GTCCCAGACGGAACGGAAGCGGTGGCAATCAGTTTGTGGGATCAGAAGGACAACGCCGAAGCCTACAATCGCACAACCTATCCACAAGTACTGGAGCTGCTCCTGGCGAGAGTCGTGGAGGGGACTCCTCAGGTTCGAACCTATGAGGTTTCCAATTCAACCTTCCACAAGATCGCCGCGCCAGCCCTGGCTGTTTCGCGGTAGAGAACAAGCAGCGAGGGCAAAGGCTCTGCTCAAGCTGCAAGAAGCGGCAGACAGACGAGCGGTGGCAGCCCTGAAGGCGACAGGTCCTTTCGTTCGGCCGGGGCCGTGCAGCCCGGCCTTCTCTTCGTCAGGTGATGAGGAAACAGCCGGGTCACGCAAGCAGGATGTGCAGGCAAAGGGGACTAAACCGTGGATTACACTATCCGTATTATAGCAGCGAAACTGATCACCGACAGTCTCACTGTTAGGGCCAAGTCCCAGAAAGAGGCTCTCGCCAAAGTGGAGCAACGAATCAGCACTAGACTGAGGCGAGAGGGCTATGAATTTCAGCTTGAGGCCTTAGAAGCAGTGGATCGAGCCCGATTGGCTGCCTAAACTGAAAGAGAGGCGCGCCCGGCAGCGGAAGCGGAACCGTTTCGGGACGAAGGGCGTGGCAGAGCGGGGCTCGCCCGAGAAGGGGGAACAAACGAAAGGCGGAGGGCCATGGGCCTTAAAAGACAAACTCGGACAGCCACTGACAAGACCAACCTCTCTACCAGTTTGAAGCTGAGAGTGCCTCATGAGGCTCGAATCCTGATCGTCAGTGACGACGACTCCGATGCGGAGCGACTGAAGACCATCTTCCGGCAAGCAGGGTTCAACTCGGAACTAGCAAAAAGTATGGCGGTGGCTAGCGAGTCGGCAAAATCCGGCCGGTTTCAAGTGGTCGTTTCCACACCACTCCTGGCTGACGGATCGTGGAGGTGCCTGGTCGAGGTTGCAAATCACCATAACTTAGCCTTCGTGGTTATTCTGTTTGCTCGCTCCTTTGATCTCCGCCAATGGGGGGAGGCGCTGATGGATGGGGCGTTTGACGTCCTGGACGCGTTGAATGACCTACCCAAAGCCGCCGAGGTCGCGAAGAGCGCTTGGAAGGCAGCCGAGCTGAAGCGCTCTCGGCCGCATGCCAAAGCGGCTAGCTGCTAAAAAGCAGCGCCGTAGTTAGAGGCGAAGCGGACGTGGGAGCAGTCGACCAGGCTAGGTCGCGTGCACGTGCAGTCAGTTTGGCGTGGAATCGGGGCGAGCAATGCTGTCGGCCCGGCTCCGTTTTTGAAGGTTTTCGAACATACGTTGGGTAGGAGATCGTTCAAGCCTATCGCGGGATTGTATGGACATCAAGGAACCTATTGCTCTGTTGGTGGGAAACAACATGAGTCGTGCGCTTCGTTTGGTGGAGTGGTTGCAGAGTTTGGGATGTGAGTATCACATCGCCGCCTCCTACCAGGAAGCCCGCACCCTGTTGGAAACACATCGATTTGATGTAGTGCTCAGTGAAACTGACCTGTCTGATGGCAATGCATACCGTTTGATCGCATCTGTGAGGGAGTCGCCCGCCAGTTTGTTCTTCTGTCTGGCCGTGCAGGATAGCTACTGGTGGTTGCCCGCTGTCACGCAGGGCAGGGAGTGCTTGGGAGCGCCTGCGTTGCGACCAGCAGAGTTTGCCAGGGTGCTACAGGAAATTCTCTTCGAATTGACGGTGGCACCGGTTACGCCTCCACCTGCACTCCCTAGGACGGGATGACCTTATCGGCAGGTCTCCACTCTGCTGCCGCGCCTTCTTCCACGTCTGTACTTTTCCCCTAGAACGGACATGACGGCTGCGGGCGGTGCAGCGAGGCATTTGCAACACTGACCGGCGAAATTGGCACCTAGATCCGGGTCCCCTTCCGCTGGAGTTTCGGGGGAGTGGCCATAGCACGGCGAGGCTCAAGCTGGCCTCCGCCTACCTGCGCGGTCCAGCTCCGGTCTCCTTCAGTTGCGCTAACACTTGCGCCAAGTGTTCATCGCAAACATCCAGGCCCTGGGGGTAATTCTTAAGTTGTGCGTATTCTATGTGACGCAAGGTCTTCCATTCGCATTTCTTGTTGGAGTTTAGCCTGAGCGGAATCCTCGTGCCGTCAATGAAAACCCGCCACTCAGGGGGTTTTTGGCAAGCCTGTTGAGTCGTTCCTGCGTTAATTAGCTCACCCATATTAATAGCCAGCTCCAGCATCCTACCGAGTGAGTCGCATGCGGTCAACCGTGGAGGCAAGGTCGGTGAGCGCACGAGCGTGACAAACGCGGCCGTCAGAGCCGTGGCGCGTGCTAGGTAGAGCGTGGCGTTCGCGCCAGATGGCAAGACCTTGGCCTCTGGGAGTCACGACCATCTGGTGAAACTATGGGATGTGGCCAGAGGAAAACACGTTCGCACGCCCAAGCACACCGAGAAGAGGGTCTTGTGATGCGATGAGCATGACGTTGCGGAGGCTTAGCGATGGAATCGGCCAATCAACCTGAGATATCTGGTCAGTGTTTCGCCGCGGCCTCCGTTGAGCACCGCGATAAGCTGTGATCGCGTGAGCTCGTGATTTCTTTGATTTGTTCGTTTTTCATTTTGCATTCTCCTGCAAGGTGATTTGGTTCCTTCAGCCAGGACAGAGGAACCAATCACTGAGCGGACGGGAGGACGCAGAGTTTAGGTCTTAGCGGATGCAACGGGCGTGACAGGGCGGGTTCACCTGGCGCGGTCGTTGTGTGTCGAAGGCAGCAGAGTCCCGTGTGTTGGGGGAAGGGCGGCAGGTGAAATTGCGACCGCCTCGGTTCTCAGCTCAATGCTTCGGCGAGCCTTGTTTGAGTCATCGGGAACGAGTGGGGAAGAGATCGATGAAGCGGCCAATCGCCCTGAGATATCTGGTCAGTGTTTCGCTGTGCCCCTCGTTGAGCGCAGCGATGACTGTCAGATGGCCTTGCTGGTGATTTCTTTGATTTGTTCGTTTTTCACTTTGCATTCTCCCGTGAGGTGATTTGGTTCCTTCAGCCAGGACAGAGGAACCAAAGCACTGAGCCACCAGGGGAACGCAGAGGTCTATGAGGCTGGAGCGGATGGCAACGGGCCTGACAGGACGGGGTCCCCCTGGCGCGGCCGTGTGCGACTCGCAGCGGGAATATGGATCGAGCGCTTGGCGAGCAGCGAGGGCACGCTAAGCGGATCTGAGGCAGCGTTGACGCTGAATACGATCCTGCTTCGAATGCGGAGCAGGTTCAAGTAGCCGGCTACAGGCTTCTGCTCTTGCTCCATAGCAGGACCCAATTCCCATAAAAAGGAGGAACCATGCTTTTCCGAAAAAGCTGTTTGTATGACTCTGTTTGTGTGCATCGCACTCGCAGGATCCTCAGCGGTCTTGCAGTCCTTGGACCAACCAAAAGCCATGCTGAACGCCGCTCGTTTGTCTAAATCGAAAGAGCTTAACCGCGTGAGTAACTCTTTGGAACAGGGCGACACAAATTTGCTGCGATCCTTTCCAGGCCAGAGTTAGTCTTCCGCACGGGTGCTTCTCCTCCGCACCCTGGCCAGCGACGCACCGAGTTGTGTTGCAGGCTCCGCGGCGCCAGCGGAACGCCCCCCGAGACGGGGTAGGGAGGAAGTAGTGAAGGGTTTCGTATTCATTGGCGTCGCGGTCTTCCTGTTGCTCACCGCCGCGTTTCCGGCTCAATCTCACTCCAACCAACTCTTGCTGGGCACACAACTCCATCTAGTCCTGCTCAATGGCCTAACCACCCCAGCCGCGCGCGACGCCGATCCCTTTGCCGCGGTGGTACCTGAAGCCGTGGACCTCAGCGGATAACCGATCCTCCCAGGGGCGCGCATGTATACGGCCAAATCGTCAGCGTGATGAGCTGAAATCGTTCTCGGGGTTTCACGGGCTGGCAGTTAGGAACTTCAAGTTCCGCTCCAGCAACGCGGATCACCGCCAGCTCTCTCCACGCAGATGAACACGCTGGCCTGTTTGCTCCCCTAGGCGTGTCCCAGAGGCCAATCCAAAGGGACTCTAGACCACTTGTATGAATCTGAGCCGACCTTGGCAGAAGGACAAGGTGAGAATCGCCAATTACTGACAGGCAAAAAGCATGACGACTCTGAAGAACGCAAATCGCCTAACCCAATGCGCACCAACTTGACCAGCGAAACGTCGGAGGAGGAAGCGTGATGTATCACAATGTTCTTGGGAAGAGGGTCTCAAGGGCGCGATTCAAGGAAATAATCACCGCAATGAGAAATAGGCAAGAGCTCATCGCCGCACAGTTGAGCCGGCGAGATCTGATCAAGATGGGGCTCCTGACGAGTGCGGGTTATCTGATTCCTAAGAGAGGCTTAAGCGCTCGCTGGGAGTCGCCCATCCCGGACGACCAGCCGGCAAGCCCACCTACCACGCCGTTTGTCGAACAACTGCCTATTATGCCAGTCAAGCAGTCGGTTGCGTCCTTAAGCCCTGCACCGACGGTATGCCCAAACACCGCGATCAACCCTGCCACCGGGTTTCCGTTCGAGGGTCGCACGCGATGTCATCAGGCGTTTACGCAGTTTCCCCCGCAAGTGCTCTATCAAGTTGTCCAGCAGCCTGGGCAGGTCACCATGTCCCCGCAGCTCCCCACGCAAACGATTTGGGGCTTCGACGGGATCGCTCCAGGCCCGACTTATCACCAGACCTATGGGCAGCCCATTCTGGTGCGGAATGTAAATAACCTGCCTTTGAATAACGGCGGATTTGGAATCAACTCGGTCACCACCCACCTGCACAACAACCATACGCCGTCAGAGAGCGATGGCTTTCCGTGTGACTTTTTCGCAGAACGACAGTACTACGACCAGCACTATCCCGGTGTGCTGGCCGGGTTCGCCTCGGACCACCCGCCCCACGGCGACATCAACGAATCACTGAGCACGCTGTGGTACCACGACCACCGCGTGGACTTTACCTCGCAGAACATTTACAAGGGTTTGGCCGGGTTCTTTCTCCTCTTCAATCAGTTCGACACAGGCGATGAAACCACTGGGTTTCATCTTCCCAGCGGTGAGTTCGACATCCCCATGCTGTTTGCGGACAAAGTGTTCGACCCGACCAGCGGATTGTTGTTCTTCGATACTTTCAATCTGGACGGCATCCTGGGCGACAAATTCCTTGTCAACGGCAAGATCCAGCCCTTCCTGCACGTTCACCCCCGCCGCTACCGATTCCGCTGGTTGGACAGCGGGCCTTCGCGTTTTTACCAGATCTTCTTGACCGATCTGAACAATTTGAGCGCCCATAACGCGTTCTGGCAGATTGCGAACGACGGGAACCTCTTGCCGACTCCAGTCCAAGTCAAAAGCGTCCGGATAGGGGTTGCTGAGCGCGTTGATGTCATCATCGATTTCCGTCCGTTCGCAGGGAAAACCATCTACCTTGAGAACCGCCTGGAGCAAGAGGACGGGCGCGGCCCCACAGACAACATTTTGCGGGCTGGGCACGGCAACTTGCTCCTCAAGATTATCGTGGACCTTCCCACTGTGGCAGACAACAGCGTGGACCCCGCCACAAGGCCCCAGTTTTACTCTCTACCCAGCGCAACGCCGACGCCGAGGGTAACCAGAAGGTTTGACTTCGACAACAGCAACGGCGGGTGGACCATTAACGACCAGTTTATGGATTGCAACGCACCCCGATTCACAGTGCAACAGAATACCGTGGAGCACTGGATTCTGATTAACAGTTCAGGTGACTGGCAACATCCGATCCACATCCACTTCGAGGAATTCCAAATCCTCTCCATCAACGGGCACCCTCCGGCAGCATCCCCGTTAGTACAAACCGGCCGAAAAGACGTGGTCCGGTTGGAGTTTGACACCACGATCGAACTGTTCTTCCGCTTCCGGGACTTCCTGGGACGGTACCCGATGCACTGTCACAACACCGTCCACGAGGACCACGCGATGATGTTGAGGTGGGACATCGCTCCCGTGGGAGACACCAACAGGAACCCGTAGTGCACGCCAGGGTCTGAACGGCTTATAAGACGTGTGCTGCCGGGCAGCAGGAGAAGGAGACACGAGCGATGGACAGAAGAACCTTGCTGGCAGGTTTGACGGTGGCGCCTTTTGCTGCCATGGCTTATGCGTGGGAAGCCCGCGGAGGCAGGCGAGAGGTACCCCCGCCCTCGCCGGAGCGCGAGGCATTCCGGGCGCGCTATTTCCCCAACGTCGTCCTGACCACACATCTGGGCGAAAAGGTCCGGTTCTACGATGACCTGATCAAAGGCAAAATCGTTACCATCAATTTCATGTTTACAGCTTGTCCCAAAGTTTGTCCGCGAATCACGACGAACCTGGTGAAGGTTCAGAAGCTTCTCGGTCACCGGGTGGGCCGCGACATCTTCATGTATTCCATAACCCTCGACCCCGAACATGATACACCCGCGGTGCTCAAAGAATTCGCCAAGATGCATCATGTGAGCCCCGGGTGGCTGTTCCTGACCGGGAAGCCTGAGGACATCGAGGTGCTTCGTCGCAAGCTCGGCTTCACGTATGCAGACCCCAGGCTGGACAAGGATAAGGAAAGACATATCGGGAACGTGCGATACGGCAACGAGCCGCTCCTGTGGTGGGCCGCTTGCCCGGGGTTGGCACACGCAGAGTGGATCGCTGAGTCCATCTCTTGGGTGGACTGGCCCAAGAACAGACCAACCGGAAGGTGAAGTCGCTGGCCAGCCGAGGGTGCGAGTAGAACGCCGTCAATCGGAAGGAGAACGGAAATGAGAAGCAATCCTCTGCGGACAGGAATGTTGTTGCTGCCCCCGATTTGCGGGGTGGTTCTGGCGCTGGGCATCTCATTTGCGCAAACGCACCTGCCACTCGTTACGCTACCTGTGGACAGCGGCCCGGAGGGTGTGACCTTCGATGGTGTCAACATTTGGGTGGCAAATTCGGTTGGCAACACCGTGACAAAGTTACGGGCCACCGACGGAGCATTCCTGGGTAACTTCCCCGTGGGCAATCGGCCCGTTGCTGTCGCTGTTTCTAGCGCTCCCCTTGATTCGGTTAGCATCTGGGCGGCGAACAACCGCAGTGACACCCTGACGAAGCTGCGGGGGCTGGACGGAGCCCTCCTTGGGACGTACCCCGTGGGCGACGGGCCGTCGGGTCTGGCCTATGACTGGGTCAACGCATGCATCTGGGTGACAAACGGCCGCAGCAACACCGTGATGAAGCTGAGGGCCAGCGATGGCGCCAACCTCGGTACTTTTGCTGTGGGCAAGCGCCCAATTGGCATCACCTTTGACGGGGCCAACATCTGGGTTGCGAACCAATTCAGCAACAGCGTGACGCACCTGCGGGCGGTGGATGGTGCCAACCTCGGCACTCTTCCCGTGGGAAAGCACCCATTCGCAGTGGCATTTGCTGGGGGCTACATCTGGGTGGCGAATTATGCGAGCCAGAATGTGACGAAGCTTCTGCCCAGCACTGGCGCCCTGGTCGGCACCTATGCTGTGGGCTATGGTCCAGCGGGTTTCGCCTATGATGGGACCCATATCTGGGTAACGAACAACGGCAGCAGTAACGTCATGAAACTAGACCCGAACATAGGCACTATCTTGAGCACCTTTTCCGTGGGCAGACAGCCCTTTGGCGTCGCCTTTGACGGCGCTCACATCTGGGTGGCGAGCTTTGGGAACGATTCGGTCTCCATGCTGTAGTGGGTGGCCCTGCGTCTTGCGGGCAGGAGTGTAGCTGTTCTGCCGAGACGCCGCGCGCTTTGAGGCTTTGTCGTGCGCTCGTTTCCTCGGACCCCATCGAACTTTTTCCACAGCCCTTTTAGTTTTCCACAGCCTTTGCAAATCTTTCTGTTTGACTCGCGGTGCCGACACCCTACAATGCTCGCCGCGCGGCGTCTTGTGCGTGTGTGCCGCTGAGCCTGAATTTGAGGCTTCATTGAACAGTTAGCGCCTGATCTTTCCACTCGATCACATAAGAATCTGAGGCGACGAGAAGCCGAATGGAAGAAGCCCGTGGCCGCACAGGGCTGACTCCCGAAAGGGCGAGTGCGGCGCAGTTGGCAGAGCACAGATTCTCTTGAAAGGAGAAAACCCAGATGGAAACCGCAACAGAACTTCTTCGCGCGCCAGAAATCTTCAAACTTTTTGCAGCTGACCCGCTCTTCGAGCGCGTGCAGGAGATCAAAGAGCTGATCGCGTGTCGTGCCTATGAGTTGTCTGAGGCCCGAGGATTTACCCATGGCCATGAGCTGGAGGACTGGCTTCGCGCTCAGTCGGAAATCCTGCGCGGCGGTCCGGTGGATATCAGAGAGACGGAAACCGAGCTTACCATTTGTGCCGAGGTGCCTGGGTTCAGGGAGAGGGACCTTGAGGTGCGAATTGAGCCTCGCCGCCTCTTCATCAGTGGCAAGCGCCAAGAAGGGCCGGAGCGCAGGCAAGGAAAGACCGTGTATTCCGAGCGGCAAGCCAATCAGATCTTCTTTGTTCTGGATCTGCCCGCCCCCATTGACCCAGACAAGGTCAACGCGACGCTCAGCGATGGCGTGCTTGAAGTTAAACTGCTGAAGGCTGAGGCAGGTAAGAAGATTCCTGTCCGCACGAAGGCTGCCTCTGCCTGATGGGTAGGAGGGCCAATCGTGGACGTAAGGGAATTACAGCGATACAAGCAGTTGTTACTCGCCAAGCTGGACGAGTTGTCGGCCACCAGGGCCGAAGCTCTGGCTCCGGTGATGGGAGCACGAGGGCCACGGGGAGACTTGATTGACCAGGCGGCAGTGCAGACCGAAGCGGAGCTTCAGATCCACCTGTACCAAACCGACAGTCGCCTTTCGCGGGCGATTGAAGATGCCTTGGCTCGGATCAATCGGGCCACGTTCGGCGCGTGTGAGGCCTGCAAGCAACCTATCTCGAAAGCGCGCCTGGAAGCGGTGCCCTGGACGCGCCTTTGCCGCGAATGCAAGGAGCAAGAGCAGAACCCTATCTAAGCCTCAAACCCATTTCTACTGGGCCTCAAAGCGAGTCTTGCCATCCGAGATCGCGGCGATCTCATAGCTGTCAATCACGACGATTGCTCCCGAGGGGTGCGTTCCGGCCAGCGCGCGCAACCCTACCTTAAAGCTGCCTTCGCGCCCGCAAAGCGCGGGCCTGCCATCTGTGCCGCGTGAGTTTGTTGTTAGTCAAAGGCCGACAACCGTAACTGCTTATTGCCCACTTTTGCCCCCTCAAGCGAGGGCTAAATCATTTAGACGCAGGAGAATGTGGCGGAAGCGTGTGGGAGTCGAACCCACCATCCGACCCGCGAAGGGCCGGATCGCCGGCTTTGAAGGCCGGGAAGGTCACCGGACCCTTTTCGCCTCCGGGACGGATTATAGAGGCGGGGGCTTGTCGTTTCAATCTGCGGCGCGATGTCAGGGCCAGGGGCGCGCGCTGTAGCCGCGGGGTCCCACCAGCGGGTGCGTTAGTTATCTGACTGTCGCGCGGCGCGGCTGGGAGATTGCTGGGCTAACTCTGATCTCGGGCCTAGTAAAACTGCCAAAGAGAATTGCAGGCAAGGCTGAGCCATGCCTGTGGCGACGGCCCATTGCTCGCCAGCGCAGCCCTCCTGAGCCATTGCCCTGGCCGGCGCCGCTCGCTATCCTTCGTGACTACAAGGAGGTCCGAATGGCCCGCCTCGTTGCTGCAGCCCCTCTCGACTTTTGCCAGGCGCTGCTGGAGATTTACACGGTCAACGACCGAATCAACCAAATCCTGCTCGAGCATCTCGACCCTCACACGTGGCGGGCCAAGCCGCCTGGCGGCAGAGGACGCACCATCGCCGCAATCTTCGCGCACATGCACAACATCCGCCGCAAGTGGCTGAGGCTCTCAGCCCCGCATCTGAAGCTGCCAGCCCCGCTCGACCGCACCCGCTGTACCCAGAAGCAGGCTCGGGCCGCACTGGCCGAGAGCGCTGCGCGCTGCTCGCAGATGCTCGCGGACGCCCTAGCCAGTCCTGGGGGCCGGGTCAAGCACTTTCGCCGGGACGGTTGGGCGAGGCCATGGCCTGCGGGCGCCGCCATGTTTGCCTACATGGTCTCGCATGACGTGCATCATCGCGGACAGGTGTGCATGCTGGCGCGGCAGCTCGGATTCTCGCTGCCCGGCCCGGCCGCTTACGGAATCTGGAATTGGGAAAAACTGTGGAGGGAGTGTGGGTTCACGCACCCGCGGTGAGGCCCTGGGTGCGCCCCACCCACCTTCGGCGGTCCGCCCAGGCGGGTGGCCAGCCATTCTTGTGCGGAAACGAAATCCTTACCGCACAGCATGGGATCTACGTGCGACACTGTTGACTTGTCTGTGCCCCTCGCACCCCTCGACGGTGAACTGAGCGCTAACGGCAGAATTCGGTTGGTCCCTGAGTCGAAATGCTGAGTGCGGCCACTTCTACGAATAGCGCATTAAGGCGATAATCGGGAGTGCCATGAGAAACTGCTGCCTTCTCTTGTTGCTCGCCTTTTCTTTCTTAACTTCCTCCGCCAGACCCCAGGCTGAGAGGCTGCCAACTTCTTCGATCGAAACTATTGCTGGTGCAGAAGCTACAGACGTAGCAGGCACTGAGTTTAGCTTTGCGTCCGTCGCCGGGCTGGCGACAGATGCCGTCGGGAACACCTACTTTAGTCTTGTGGCCATGAGCCGAGTGTACCGCCTGGGGGTGGACGGCAAGGTCACGGCTTACGCCGGCAGTGGAGTCCGCGACAAGAATCTTGACGGCGTTCCTGCAGTAGCGTCGCCGCTGTTCAACCCTCACGCTCTGGCGGCCGATGCCACGGGTAATCTGTATATCGCGTGCCCGCACGCTTTCCTCCGGGTAGACGCCAGTAGTGGTGTTCTCTCGACGGTGTTCACGACACCCTACACGCAGCCGGGGTCATCCATCTCAATTCTCGAAATTAATGAAATGGCTGTAGGACCTGACGGCGCTCTCTACATCAGCGACGGGGGCGATTGGCGAATAAAGAGCTATTCTTTTGCTTCCGGCTCGGTAACCGTTCTCGCCGGGAATGGTGTCCTGGGCGCTACCCAACCCGGCGTGCCCGCGACTTCAAGCCCTCTGAAATATCCTAAAGCCGTGGCTGTGGGGTCGGATGGGGCGGTTTACTTCTCAACGTTGGAGCCCTCCGTTTTTCGCATACGGCCCCTGGATGGCAAGCTGGAGTCCGTGGACATTCGGTTGCGAAAACGGGGAACGCCTCTCGGTGAGTACGATATTCCAAGTCACATCGCGTTGGACAATCGAGGTCACCTGTTCGTTGCACAAGCCAATCTTTCGCAGGTTCTCCGCATCGTACTGAGGTCCGGCTATGTTTCGGTTTATGCGGGCACCGGCGCTCAGAAATTCAACGGCGACGGTATCAGAGCAATCCGTGCCAGTGTCACGCCCCGCCATGTCGTCTCGGACCCGGCTGGAAATCTGACCATCGCTGAAAACCACCGCATCCGGCGTGTCGACGCTGCGACGCGCCGGATTACGACGATAGTTGGTAACGGACTTGCGGTTGCCGATGACGCCAGCACTGCAGCTCTCCGTGCCAAGCTGTGGGAACCGGCAAATGCTGTTCCCGCTCCAGACGGAACCGTGTACATCACCAGCAGCTTCAGCAATCGCGTGTTGCGTCTTGATCGTGACGGCAACCTCACAACCGTGGCTGGCGGGGGGAACCCAGTCCTCGGCTCAGAACCGGGGTCAGCTTCACAAGTGGCCCTGTACTTCCCGCAAGGCGTCTGGATAGATAGCGACGGTGACGTGTATTTCTCCGACTATGACAACAGAGTCGTTCGCCGCCTCGATGCCCGAACAGGTTTGGTCAGTAATTTCGCAACTACCCCAAAGAACACCAATTCTGCGGGCCTTTTTCTCTACTCCGCTGCCGCCTTGATCGCGGATGAGAACTATTTCTACCTATCCGACCCAAACGGCTATCGCGTGTGGCGCATCTCAAGACGCGATGGCGTTGTCGAGCCCTACGCCGGCACCGGAACTGCTGCCCAGAACTCGAATGGCGGAGATGCATCCGCACGGCTAGCCGCTCCTTCGGGCCTCGCGCTCGATTCGTCAGGAAACCTCTACATCGCCGATGGATATCTCGGAGGAAAGGACGGCCGTATTCTTCGCGTGGATGCACCGACTGGCAGGCTCATTACGATTCTGTCTGGTCTCCGAGAACCCTCCGGGCTAGCTTTCCAATCCACCAACGTCCTGTGTTTCTCGGAAGCCAGTGGCAACCAGGTGCGCTGTCTAGACCTGGCCAACCACACCGTCAGAGTGGTTGCTGGTACTGGCGCGGCGGGTTTCGCCGGCGATGGAGGTCCGGCTGAGTGCGCACAACTCAACCATCCATCCGGCATAAGCTTTGATTACATGGGTGTTCTTTACATCGCCGACACAGGGAATCAGCGCATCCGGCGCGTGCGCCTAGGCAAGAGTCTCGTGCGGTGCCATGACCGATAAGACTGCGGCGCGATGTGAGGGCGAGCGCAAGATTCTAACCCTTGCGGACGTCGTGGCGCTCGAGCGCCTCCACCAGCTCGTATATCTTGGCGCTGGTGCAAACTTCGTAGTAGGTGTGAGTTCCCGGAGCACCAATCTTGCCGTCGGGCAGCAGTTGGCGGACAAAGCCCTTGCGGATGACGATCGGCTCGAGCGAATCGCCGATTGGCACTTCGCCGAAGTGAAAGATGGTGCGCTCGCGGCCCCACGGCATCAGGCATTCGGCCTCCGTCGATCCGAGCGAGATCTCTTGGCTGAGCTTTGCGAAGCCCTCTTCATTTAACTCGACCCCGTTCATATTGAAGCGAATCAGAAACTCATCCGCCTCCTCCTCCGCGGCGCCTTCCATCATGGTTTGAAACAGGAATAGCTTAAACAGCGATGCATTCTGCGCCAGAAGCCGGCGCGCCACCTTGGAACAACCGGAGAGCCTATCGGAGAGGTTCAGCGCCTTGGAGATCATGATCCGGGAGTCGCTGTCCATCCAGTAGGTGGGAGGGGAATGTTGATAGGCAATTCCCAGACCGAGTTCCAGTCGCGGGAGGTTGCTGGCTTGCGCGCGGTCGTTATAGGCCTGGGATACGGCCAGGATCTCGCGAGCCAACAAGCAGGCCTTGGCCACGGCGCGCTGCCGGGAACGGTTCGACTCCGTCTCAAAGATCGCCAGGACGATGGCATCGCCTTCGATAAACACCTTGGCGGCGCCGTAGCGCTCCAGGATCCGCTTGACCGGCTCATACAAGTTGAGACTCAGATGGGAGGCCGGGTTCAAGCCGCGGGCAAACAGATCCTCGGTGATTTTCGTGGAGCCGCGCACGTCGGCTTTGATGACGGCATGAGATACCACGCGGTCTTCCGCTGGCTGCGACTCCTCCGGCAGTAGGAATTCGTAGAGGCTGTTGTTGAGCCGCGAAAGCTCGCGGGTGCGCTCCGAGCGAATCAGGTTGATGCGCTCCACGCCGGCGGCCAGGCGCTGGTAGTCGCGCAGGTCGCGCCGCAGGCGCATGAAATCTTCCGCAAAGCGAATGGCAATAGGGCGGATCTCATCGGGCGGATACCGACGCAGTTTTTTCGCTAGGTCTTCGATGCGTGTTAGGGAAAAGCGCCGCGCCGGAAACTGCTTCAAGATCTCCTCAACGTGCTTCAACTCCTCGCGGAAGACCAGCGCCTTTTTCAGCTGCTGCAGGTGCACGGGCGGGCAGTAATCGCGGTAAAGATTTCGCAGCTCGTAGCTGGCCAGGACGTGGACCAACAGGTCGCGCTGCCGCAGGCGGCTGATCCACTCTGCGAGGAGTTGCGCGCGGGTTTCGCTTCCCGCTCCGGCTTCTTCCCCCGGCCAGTTGGGATCGAATAGCCGGCGCGCGTTCTCGGGCTGGTTCAAGTAGTCGGCCAGGCGGCTCTGATACTGCTCGGTGAGGAATTCAGCCTTTTGTTTGGCCGCTTCGAGGCGCGGGCCCAGTTCCTCGAGCTTCTGCTGGAGATGCTTGTGACGGTTCTCGGCGTCGGCCAACGCAGCGCGAAGCGTGGCGGGGTTCGCGTGCCAGCCCACACGCGACAGCAAACCCTCTCCCCGCTCCATCCGGCGCAGCAACCCCTCGCGCTCTTCCTCCAGGCGGGCCAGCTCTCCGCGGGTGCTGAGCGCGGCATCCACCTGGGTATTGTGAGACTTCCAAGCCTCGCTCATCTCCTCGCCGTGATCGCCGGCTAGAACGAACTCTCTCAGAAAATCGAGTAACAGCGCGTCAATGGTTTCTATGCGGTCCTGGTCGCGCGAATAGTTGCCGAGCAAAACGTACTGCTCCAGATAAAGCGAGTCGTCCTTGCCGCCCTCGACAAAGACCAGCCGGTTTTTCAGCAGGTCATAGCATTCGGCGGGTTCTTCTCCAAACAGGGCGCGACGCGATTTAGCCAGTGTGTTTTCTTCTACCTCCATCAGCATCTGGTAGACCTGCTGGCCGACCTGCCGGAAGATGTTGCGCCGGTCCGCCTGCAGCTCGGCCAGCCGCGCTTTCACCACATGCGCCTGCTCCGTGCACTCGTAAGCCGTGCCGCGATGTCGGATCCACTCCTTGCCTTCGAGCACCAGGTTGGCAAACTGATTGCCGATTTCCTGCGTCAAGAATTTAACCAGCGACAGGCGCAGCAGCAGATCTAGCTCGATGTTCTTCTCGTACTTGGCGCGGCCCAGCGAAGCCTGCATCAGCTCCGTCAGATATTTCTTGAATGTGCTGGTCTCCGGCGGCTTGGACGGCCGCCACTCGAGCCCGGAAAAGTGCGGCAGCTTGGAGGTCTGCCGGACCAGGTCCAGCAGATACGCCCTCGTGAATTCCACAAACCGGGGGCTCAGAAACACATCGAAGTGGATGTTGTCCACCCCGATGGCCAGCGTGCCCAGGGGCAAATCGGCCGAATAAGTTTTCAGATTAATCCGGGCGCGGCGCCCCGCAGAAGGCACGGCTGTGCGCTCCATCATTCACCTGGCAGTGGGCGGGGCCTCAGCTTCGAGCCGCAGCCTCCGCCTGATTTTGTCAAGTCCGGTACGCGCAAACAAGAAGGCGACCCCAACCCGTTAATAGCGGAGGGGGGCTGCGGCAGTGGAAGGCGATGCTTGGGGCGCGTCCCGGCCAGCCAGGACCTACAGAGAAGGCCAAGTTCCGCCCCGAGGCAGCACTCAAGAGATAGTGATGCGTCGCGTGTTGTCGTCCACGTGCTCCAGCAGAACGTGAACCGACGGCCAGTCCGTGCGCAGGGAGAGCCGCTCGGCCCATTCCACGACCACCACGGCCGGTTCAGCCAGAACATCTTCCAGTGCGAGCGTCTCCAAGTCGTGGAAACCCTCGACGCGATAAAGGTCAACGTGGTACACCTTGAAGTGATTGTGAAACACGTGCACCAGCGTGAAGGTCGGGCTGGTGACTTCCTCTTCCTTTCCTGCGCCCAGGCCGCTGACGATGCCCTTGGCGAAGATAGTCTTCCCGGCGCCCAGGTCGCCCGAAAGCAGAACGAGAACGGGCGGATTCAGGCGTCCGGCGAGCTGTCTGCCCATGGCGATCGTCTCTTCGGCAGACCGGGATAGAAATTCGCTACCCGTCACGGTCCAGCTCCGCTCGCACATGCGCAAACGCTTGTGGAATAGCTTCAATCAAGTCGGATGCGATTAGCGGCGCTTCGCCCGCCCGCGCAGCGGCGAGGTCGCCTGCGAGCCCATGCAGATAAACACCGAATCCGAGGGTGCGCTCCCAATGGGTGGCGCCGAATTGAGCGGTCAGCCCGGCCAGCATCCCCGTAAGGACATCGCCAGTGCCGGCCGTGGCCATGCCAGGGTTCCCGGTGGAATTGATGAAGGCGCGCCCGTCTGGTGTGGCCACAATCGTATGAAAACCTTTCAGCACTATGAACGCATTCCAGCGCGCCGCGGCCTGCAAGGCGACCTCGAGGCGGTTGGCTTGCACTTCTCCGGTCGAGCATCCCAAAAGCCGTGCCATCTCTCCGGGATGTGGTGTGAGGGCAAGCGCCGGGGCCTTGCGGCGGCGCAGCTCGTCGGCATGCCCAGTGAAGGCATTCAGCCCGTCGGCATCCACAACCAGCGGCAGGGCGCAATCCGCGACAATGGCGCGCGCGAATTGCTGGGTTTCTGGATGCGCGGAGAGACCAGGCCCGATGGCCAGAACACTCTTGTCCCTTGCCAGCTCAACGAACCGGCCGTATTCAAGGCTGCGCAGGCTGATGCTGCCAGTCTCCGTTCCCTGCAGCGGCGACGTCATCATCTCCGGCATCCCGGAGGCAACGATGGGGAGAATTTCGTCCGGGGTGGCCACGGTCGCCAATCCCGCCCCGGCGCGCAGCGCGCCCCGGGCGGCCAGTACCGCTGCGCCGCTCTTGCCCCGCGAGCCGGCCACGATCAGGGCGTGACCGTAGTCGCCCTTGTGGGCATCCGGACGCCGACGCAATTCCAATGACCGAAATTCACCGGGCTCAAGCCAATGCAGCTTCAATCGCGCATCCTCTTCGAGCAAACGCGCGGGCGTCCCAATGCTCCTCACCATCAGTTTTCCCACATGCCCGCACTGCGGGGAAACCAGTTGCCCCACCTTGGGCGCCGTGAAGGTCACCGTGTAATCGGCTTGGATGATCGGGCCGCTATTTCGGCGATGGGCCGGGCTGACGTCTGAAGGCAGCCCAGAAGGAGTGTCCACGGCGACAACCTTTGCGCTCCGCAGGTGGGATCGAGAATGGTGATTCACGTCCTCGATCACCGCAGCCAGTAGCCCCTCGACAGGAGCATTGAGCCCGGTACCGAGGAGCGCATCTACCACCAGGTTTGCGGCCGCCAGAGTGCCTTTCGCCGCCTCCCATTCGGCGGCGCTGGTGATGACGCGTACCTCTCCGCCGGAATCCTGCCAGCGCTTCAAATTCACCGCAGCGTCTCCCTTCACCGCTTCAGGTGCGGCAAAGAGAAAAACAGTCGAGACCACACCCTCGCGCCTCAGCAAGCGCGCCAGCACCAGACCATCACCACCGTTGTTGCCCTTGCCGCAGAGAATGACAACCTTACGCCGCACCAGATCCGGAAACTGCTCGATGAGGAATTCGACCACTCTCGCCCCGGCGTTTTCCATTAGTTGTAGGCTGGGGACGCCGAACTGCTCGGAGGTGAGCCGATCAATTTCTCGCATCTGGGCTGCGGTGAGGACTTTCATGCGCCCTCCCATCACCAGGTGGGCGAAAGACCCGCTGTCACACCGGCCGATAGAGCGGTGAGCGCGACGCCGCTGACACCTCTACAACAGCCATCCCCCGCTGACGTTGAGAACCTGGCCGGTAACGTACTCGGCTTCGTCAGAGGCGAAGAACTTCACCGCTGTGGCCACGTCTTCTGCGGTTGGAGGACGGCCGATCGGATAACGGGCGTCGTGGATCCTCCGCGCCTCGTCTAGCGTCAGCTCCTTCTCGTCGAGATTCGAGGGGTTCACCACGTTAACGGTGATACCGTTCCTGGCTTCCTCGATGGCCAGTGACCTCGAGAAGGCCACCACCGCCGCTTTGGCAGCGGCGTAGGCCGAGATTTTGGCCTGGCCGAAGGCGCGCTCGGCGCCAACCGCTCCAAGATTGATAATGCGTCCCCAGCGCTGGCGGCGCATGATGGGCAACGCCGCCTTGCTGGCATAGAGCACGCTCATAAGATTCGAGCTTAGAATCTCCTGCCACTCCTCCAGAGTGGACTCAGCCAGCAGGTGCCAGCGGAACTCGCCGACATTGTTGACCAGGATGTCCAACCGCCCATAGCGCTGGAGCACCGTCTCCGCCAGGAGATTCACCTTGGAGGGGTCGGTCACGTCTGTTTCCACCGCAAAGACTTCGCAGCCCTCGGCATGCAATTGCCGCAAGGTATTTTGCGCTGCCGCTTTGTTCGAGCGGTAGGCAACGACCAGGCGGGCACCGGCCCGCCCGAGCGCCAGAGCAATTCCCTTTCCGATGCCGCGGGTACCCCCGGTTACCACCGCGACTCGCTGCTGCAGAGACAACCTGCCTCCCCGAGAAAGGCCTGTCAGTATAGCCGAACTCTGCTCCGCCCTAGTGCCGCCATTATCCCAGCCGCGCGACAATCAGCGTCATATCATCGGCCTGCTCGGCCGCGCCTGCCCACTCCTCGGCTGCCCTCATCAGGGTCTGCGCCAAGACTTGCGGGACGGCGTTGCGATGGCGCAGGGCCACCTCCAGCACGCCCTTGACGCCGAACTCTTCCCCGTAAACGTTTTCTGGTTCGGTCATCCCATCGCTATACGCCAGCAAAAGGCTTCCTGGCTCGACCTGAAGAATGCCCTGCTCATAGGTGCAATTATCGAAAACTCCGACGACCATACCGCCTTCCTCGAGTTTGCAGACCTTTTCGCCGATCAGGCAAAGCGGTGGCAGGTGGCCGGCATTGGTGTAGTGCAGTGTGCACGAGCTCGTGTCGTAGATGGCGTAAAAGAGCGTGGCGAAGCGGTCTTCCGAGGTGTTCAGATACAAATGACGATTCAGCCGGCTGACCACGTCGGCCGTGTTCTCAGACAACCTTCCGTCAAGTTGCACCTGGCTCCGCAAAGCCGCCTGGAGGCTCGCCATCAACAGAGCCGCCGAAATTCCCTTGCCGCTGATGTCGGCCAAAGCGATGCCTAAGCGCGTCGGACCAAGACGAATGAAATCATAGTAGTCCCCGCTGACCATTCGTGCGGGCCGGCAGATGGCCTCGAGCTGAATGCCCGGCAGCGACGGCAGAGCCTGCGGAAACAGTTGCTCCTGCACCTCCCGCGCGATGGAGAGTTCGTTTTCCAACCGCTGGCGCTGGCGCTGCTCCTCGATGAGCGCGCTGATCGAGCTGGTCATGGAATTGAAAGATTCACCGAGCGCACCGAGTTGGTCATTGCGCTTGATCCGCACGCGATGAGTGAGGTCGCCGGCCTGCACGTATTGGGTGGCCCCATAGAGATCGGAAACGGCGCGGGTAATAGTGCGTGTCAAGACGATGCCAGTCACCAGCGCAGCTACTTCGATAACCAGGAAGAAAATCCCCACCACCAAGAGAGTGGTGACAGCCGTGCCTGCAAACTCGCCCAGCGACCGCAAAAGGCGCCGGTTCAACTGCGACGGCCGGACCGAAAAAGAAACCAAGACCGGAGAACTGGAAGCCTCTTCCGGTCGGGGGTCTGCAAGCACCGCTTCCAGTCTCGAGAGCGCGCCGATCTCATAGTCCAGGAAGTTTGTGCGCGGGGGAAGTCTTCTCAGGCGCGTGGTAATCTGGGCCACACGAACAAAGTTCTGATTCCCGATCGGAAGCACCAAACCCTTCGGGCCGCCTTCCGTAGCCAAGCGAGTGGCCACCATTTGGATGGGTCCCAATTCCGGCGCGAGGCTATCCATCAGCTCTGAGGAAACCGGGACAGACGCCGATACCAGCAGCCGACCGGTGGGAGTGGGCCGCGCCACCACCGTGCGCAGACAGAGCTTATCTCCGCGTTGGACGATCCCCGCAAAGTGGTCCTGGGTTGGTCCCCCCTGCCGATCCAAAAGCTCCTGTCCGGCGCCCAGTTCACTTGCAGCCCCGGCAGATCGGCACGGGTCGAGGCCGGCAAGGCAGCCGTTCGCGGCGAGGCCGCTATTTCCGCCGTAAGAGAGACCGCCAACGTCTCGGCTGTAGCCTCCAGCCTTTCAATACGTTTCTCAATGTCCTCATAAAGCAGATAAGCACCGAGTTGCCAATACAGTAGATAGGTGGAAAGGGCCGCCATGACGATCAACAGCAGGATCGGCACAACAGCAATCAACACATAGGCCACGATCAGACGGTTGCGCAGGCTCCACAGCAACCGCCCACGGGTCCAGCCCGCGATACGGAAAAGCAAGTAGCTCAGAGAGAGAAAAAATAGGAAACCGATGAAGCGGGAAAATGGAATTTCCCGTTTGAAACCGCGACCAAGCCACACCAGCCCATAGAGCAGAGTTACTCCCAGGGCGGCGCGGTCCAGGCGGGTCAATCCTCGCCAGAAGAACCACAGGCGGCTAAGAGAGGCTGACAGCATTGTAAGTACAAGTGGGGCGGCCGACGTTTGCTTCAGAGGGCGCGCTTGCAGAATAAACTGCCTGTCGGAGGCGATCCCGCGAGCACTCCGCGCGTCTTCTCTCGAACCGCCCGCCGATGAGACAGTTTATCGCGCCACAGGATTGTTAATCCGGCTATGCTTTCGACTATAAGTGAAATAAATCACCAGACCGATGACCAGCCAGGTGATCAGCCGCGCCCAGTTGATCCACCCCAGTTTGTACATCATGTAGCCGTTTACCGCGACCCCAAGGATCGGTACCACGGGCACCCAGGGCGTGCGGAACGGACGCGGTTGGCTGGGATTGATACGGCGCAGCACAAGGACCGCTATGCACACGATGACAAACGCCAAGAGCGTCCCGATGTTCACCATTTTTCCGATGTCATCGATCGGAGTCAGACTCCCGACGATGGCCGCAAGCAAGCCGACGAGAATGGTGTTCTTGTAAGGTGTGCGGAACTTCGGATGGATGGCTGCGAAAAACCCTTTCGGCAGTAG
>QHYU01000064.1 GCA_003224235.1 Acidobacteriota bacterium | reverse complement strand
TGGAAAACACTGTCGGCCAGGGCTCACGCTTCCACGTTTCGACTCCCGCCATGACACCCCTCTCAGGCGTAATCCGCAACTGACCGCAGTCTCAAGCATCTTGCAGGAAGTTTATCCGGCCGTAATCGGCCTGTAACCTTCACCGGGCATACTTCGCTTGCACAGATCGAGAGCGAATGAACGATGCTGGGGACGACTGTTCGGGTAGCAGTTCCACCTGAGCTCTAGGAATCCGGTTCCAGCTACATCCGAGCGATCGCTTCATCCTCGACTTGCTTGGCCGATTAGGGGAGGACAACCATGGCGACACCGGTGAAAAGCGTGGAAGGGGTTGAGCAGGATGCACTCCTGAACTATCTGACCTCGATGGCCAGTGCAGTGGAGGGCGCCGTTAATAAATCGCTCGACGCGTTGCTGGGCCAGAAGGACCTGGAAGCGATAAGGCTGGCCGGCGAAGTTTTTCGGCTCGAGCCGCGCATTAACGAAATGGAGACGATAATTGACGACTATGCTGTGCGGTTGCTGCGTGGCGGGAGTCTGCCCGAGGAGGAAGTTCGGTTGATTGTTGCGGCGCTGAAGATCACCAACGACTTGGAACGCATGGGCGACCTGGCGGTGAATATAGCCGAGCGGGTGATTTCTTTGACCAATATGCTAAAGTTCGAGGCGCCGTCGGAACTCGAGCCCATGGGCGCAGCGGTGCGCGCGACGGTGAACAAGAGCCTGCGTGCGCTCATCTCCCGCAATGTTGAGCTGGCGGGCGAGGTGCTGCGGAGCGACGACGTGGTGGACAGTTACCGTGACCAACTGACCGAGCGCCTGCTCACTGACATGACTCAGGATCCGACTCGGGTCGACCCCAACATGCAATTGGTGCTGGCCGTCCGCTATCTGGAACGCATTGCCGACCACTCTACCAACATCGTCGAGGACATCATCTTCTGGGTCAGCGGGCTAAACGTGCGCCGCGGCCGCGGCCGCACCCTCGCCGACGCGTCGCGGCGTGTCATGGAAAATTCATAGCCCCGTGACGTGGCATTGACCCGGCTCAGATAACCTCACCGATGCAAAAGGAGCTTCACCGCGGAGCCCGTACCGCCGGTGCAAAAGTCTTCGGCTCCTTCCCACGCGGGGCCGGCGCTACCCTGGACGGACGCCGGCCCCGATACCCTGGCTTCTCCTGGCTGACTAGCCCCGTAACTACTTGGCGGCTTGTAACAGAGAATTAATCTGTCGTTTACTCGCCTTTAAATGCTCATGACTTAGAGTTGCAGAGCGAGTGGGGTGCGATTCGAGAGTGTTTTTCAGCCTCAGAAACTCATCTAGCGATACCCCTCAGGAGGATGGAATGCGACGTAATTGGATCGTGACGATTATCCTCGTATTGTCAGTGGGGATATGGGCCAGGGCCGAAAACAACAACCGAGGGTCTGCAGTGCCACCGGCGCCGCCCAAAGAGGCGGTCAAGCCGGCCGACAGTTCAGCAGCTAAGAATGTGGAAACCGCGAGGACCGAGAAGCGGGAAGCCTCCGCTGTCGAGCTGGAGCTGCAGCAGCAGCAGCTAAGAGAACTCCTTCTGGACCAGGCTAAAGAGCTAGAAGCACAGCGCGAGGGGATGCGCCAACAGCAGCAAAAGCTGGAAGCGCTCACCCAGGAGCTTCGCGAAGTGCGCGCCAGCAAAGAGGCCGCGGCCTCTTCCGAGAAACAGAGCAGCACGCCCGTCTCCCTTGGGGCGGTTACCCAAAACCAAGAAGATTTGGGCAATAAGGTAGGCAAGATTGAACAGGAAGTGTCGGCAACCAAGAAGTCCCTGGAAACCAGGATCAAGGGATTTGGTCCGTTCAACTTCAGCGGCGACCTGCGTTTGCGTTACGAAAACGCGTTTGGCGGCCGGGCGATCAATGTCCCCGCCGGCGTCGCCCAGCACCGCGAACGATTCCGGCTGCGCCTGAACGCCACCGCCAAATTCAGCGACGAAGTCTCCGGCGGGCTTAGCGTCGCCAGCGGCGCCCTCAACAACCCGCTCTCCACCAACCAGACTTTTGATACCTTCTACACCCGCAAGACGATCGGCATCGACAAGGCTTTCATGACCTACAACCCGAAGTGGTTCCAGCCCCTCTCGGTGACCGCAGGCAAGTTCGCCTATACGTGGTACCGCACCGAACTGGCTTGGGACAACGACCTCAATCCGGAAGGTATCTCCGAGTCCGTGCACTGGAACTGGAAGGATTCCTTCTTGCAACACTTCGGCATTGTGGCTTTCCAGATGCCTTACAACGAGAGCTTTTCCGGAGGTGGTGCGACGACCCCGACCCCGTCGGGTGCCACCTTCGGCGGTCAGCTCCAGGCCAATGTCAAACTGCAAGACCGGTTCAAGGTCGGGGCCTATGTGGCCTACTACGACTACCGTAACGCCGACCAAATCGCCCAAAACCAGGTGGGCGGTTCGGGCCCCACTAGCGGCGCCCTCGGCGGAAACAACAACACGAACTTTGTCGGCACGATCGGCAGTGCGCGTTTCTTTGCCTCGAAGTTTGGTGTTGTGGACTCGATCCTTCGGCTTGACACAAACACCGGCATCGGTCGGCTCCCGCTGATGCTGCTCTTCAACTACGCGCAGAATACCCGGGCGTGCGGCAACGTCGGCACCTTTGCGAGTGCGAACCCGCCGGTAACAGTCTTTTGCGACCCGAAGCAACGTCATGCCTACTGGTCAGAAGTCCAGTTCGGTAGAACGCAAGAGAAAGGTGATGTCCGCCTCGGCTACACCTTTATGCGCATCGAGCGTGATGCGGTGCCCTCGGCCTTCAACTTCGACGACAAGCGGCAGGCAACCAACGTGGCCCAACACAGGGCGGAGATCTTCTACCAGGCCTATAAGAACATCACCCTGGGCTTTACCGGGCTGATCGGCCGACAGCTTGTGACGGCCACAAGCCCCACAACAGCCGTCACGCCGGAGCGCTTGCTAAAGCGGTTCCAGTTCGACCTGATCTATAAGTTCTAGACGGCCAGCTGGAATTCACGGAACTGAAATACGGCTGTAACAGTGGTGTAACAAAGCAAGGCAAAACTTGAATGAAGGAAAGGATAATGATCATCGTCAAGAGACTCGCAATGCTGGCGCTGCTCCTGGGTCTGGGCAGCGCAGCGCAGGCGCAGGGCGATCCGATGCTGGTGAACGGCGCGGGCGCTACCTTCCCCTACCCGATTTATTCCAAATGGTTTGACGAGTATCACAAGCTGCATCCAAACATTCAAATTAATTACCAGTCGATTGGCTCCGGGGGCGGCATTCGCCAGCTTCTGGCTGGAACAGTAGACTTTGGGGCCTCCGACGGGCCGATGAGCGATGAACAGCTCGGTCAAGCCAAGGTCAAGGTTCTGCATTTCCCCACTGTGCTGGGCGCGGACGTGCCGACCTACAACATTCCCGGCGTGACCCAGGAATTGAAGTTCACCCCGGATGCGCTTGCCGGCATCTTCCTGGGCAAAATCACCAAGTGGAATGACCCGGCAATCACCGCTCCGAACGCAGGTGTCAAACTACCCGCCGATGACATCGTGGTGGTACACCGCTCCGACGGGAGCGGCACCTCGTATATCTGGACCGACTACCTCTCCAAGGTGAGCGAGGAGTGGAAAACCAAAGTGGGCAAAGGCACCTCGGTCAACTGGCCGGTCGGCTTGGGTGGCAAAGGCAACGAGGGTGTGGCTGGGTTAGTCAAACAGACGCCAAACTCCATCGGGTACGTCGAGCTGATCTACGCCATCCAGAACAATCTGCCTTACGGCCAAGTACGGAATTCGTCAGGGGCCTTCATCAAGGCGGACTTGGCCAGCGTCACCGCGGCCGCAGCCGGCACAGCCAAGTCGATGCCCGACGACTTCCGTGTTTCCATCACGGACCCGGTAGGGAAAACCGCCTACCCGATCGCGAGTTTCACTTGGCTATTAGTCCCCGAAAAGATTTCCGATGGCGCAAAGAAGAAGGCCATCGTGGACTTCGTTCGGTGGATGCTGAAGGACGGCCAGAAGTTCGCCGAGCCCTTGGCTTACGCGCAGATTCCCAAGGAAGTGGTTGAGAAAGAGATGAAGGCCATCGACCGGATTCAGTAGCCTATGGCGAGCCTATGGCCACTGTGCCTATTGCAGTCGAACGCGCGGGCCCCGGATGGGGCCCGCGTACTCTATTGCGACGCCTGCGCAGCGGTGACGAGATCGCTCATCTGGCCACTTTGTGCTTTGCGGCCAGCGTCATTTTGATTACAACCTGGCTGGTGTATGTGCTCTGGGTGAACTCAGCGCTCCCGCGGCACAAGTTCGGCTTGCATTTTTTCCTCACCAGCGTCTGGGACCCCATCTTCGACCAGTTCGGGGCCTTGCCCTTCATCTACGGGACGTTGGTCACTTCCGCCGTGGCGCTTCTGCTAGCCGTGCCGGCGGGTCTGGGCGCAGCTATCTTCCTGGCCGAACTGGCCCCCCAGCGGATTTCCGACGCGCTGACGTTTGTGATTGACCTGCTGGCCGCTGTGCCCAGCGTGATCTACGGACTGCTAGGTATTTTCACTGTGGTTCCCCTTCTCCGGAAATACGTGCAGCCGTTTCTGCACAGCACGCTGGGCTTTCTGCCGTTTTTTCAAGGCCCGCACTACGGGGTTGGGTTTCTGGCGGCGGGGGTCCTCCTGGCCGTCATGGTTATGCCCTTCATTATCTCTGTTTCACGCGAAGTCCTCCTGGCGGTGCCGGTCGATCAACGGGAAGCTGCGCTGGCACTCGGGGCCACGCGCTGGGAAGCTACCTGGAAGGTCATAGTTCCCTACGCCCGCATTGGCATCCTGGGCTCGGTCTTTCTGGCCCTAGCGCGGGCGCTGGGGGAAACTATGGCCGTCACCATGGTTATCGGCAATAATCCCCGGATCAGCGCGTCCTTGTTTGCCCCCGGTTATACCATCGCCGCAATCATCGCCAACGAGTTCACCGAGGCCACCGGCGACCTTTATTTGCAAGCCCTGATCGAGCTCGGCCTGGTACTTTTTCTGCTGACCTTTATTTTGAACGGTTTGGCGCGTTTATTGATCCTGCTGACCACACAGCGCGGGACGGCCCAAGAATGAACTACCGGCTGATGTGGAGAAAAGCTGTCAACGGCGTGATGCTCGGCCTCACAGGCGTGTGCGCCCTACTGGCGGTTTCGGTCTTATTTTTCATCCTGGGATATCTGGTGTGGCACGGCGGAAAGGCACTGAACTGGGACTTCTTCACCAAACTCCCCAAGCCGGTGGGCGAGGAGGGCGGAGGCATGGCCAACGCCATCGTGGGCAGCGCCAAGCTGCTTCTATTGGCGTCCCTGATTGGGGTGCCAATCGGCTTCTTCGGCGGAGTTTACCTGGCGGAATTCGGAGGCCGGACCTTTGCCTTTCTGGTGCGTTACACGACGGACCTGCTGAATGGCGTTCCCTCTATCGTCATCGGAATTTTTGCCTATAGCATCGTGGTCCTGCCGTTCAAACATTTCTCCACCTTGGCTGGTGGGGTTGCACTGGGCATCATGATGATTCCCATCACGTTACGGAGCACCGAGAATTTCTTGCTCCTTGTGCCGCGGTCTCTCCACGAGGCAGCGATGGCTCTGGGCGCCAGCAAGTGGAAAACGATTGCGACTGTGGTGATCCCGGCGGCGTACCGCGGCGTCCTCACTGCGATCCTGCTGGCGCTGGCCCGCGTGGCGGGGGAATCCGCCCCGCTGCTGTTCACTGCGTTCAGCAATCGCTTCTGGAGCCGGGGGTGGGACCAGCCCACCGCTTCGCTGCCGGTGATGATCTTCACCTATGCCATCGCTCCCTACGAGGATTGGCACCGCCAAGCCTGGGCAGCGGGTTTGGTCTTACTCGGTTTGGTGCTGTTGACGAACCTGGCCGCGCGCCTAGTGATGTCGCGCGGGATGTCGGCACGGAGGTCTTAGGCCATGCATATGTCGGTTAATCTGGCACTGCAAAAGAATGAGGCCGGACCCCCGCAGGGAAGCCAAGCTGAGCCGGCCGCGGACCTTCGCCTGAGGATGAGGGTCTACAACCTCAACTTCTATTACGGCAGCAAACAGGCTCTGTTCGGCATTAACTTGGGGATTGCCGCCAATCGGATCACCGCCTTGATTGGCCCTTCGGGCTGCGGGAAGTCCACGCTGCTGCGCGCGCTCAACCGCATGCATGAAACCGTTCGTTACGCGCGGCTCGAAGGCGCCATCCGGCTCGATGACGAGAACATTATGGGGTTGGACGTCACCCAGTTGCGGCGGCGCGTGGGGATGGTCTTCCAGAGGGCCAATCCATTTCCTAAATCCATTTTCGACAACGTGGCTTATGGCCTGCGCGTCAACGGGTTCAAGGGCTCTCTGCACGAGGCGGTCGAGAGCAGCTTGCGGCGCGCCGCCCTGTGGGACGAGGTGAAGGACCAACTGCACAAATCAGCCTATGGGCTTTCCGGCGGCCAGCAACAGCGGCTGTGCATCGCTCGCGCCCTGGCGGTGAATCCTGAGGTGCTGTTGCTGGACGAACCTTGCTCGGCGCTCGATCCGGTCAACACAGCAAAAATAGAGGAACTCCTCTTCCACTTGAAAGAGAAGTGGACTATCGTGATTGTGACGCACAACATGCAACAGGCCGCGCGGGTCAGCGACTTCACGGCCTTCTTGCTGAATGGCCAGTTGGTGGAATTCAGTCCCACGTCCCAACTGTTTACCACCCCAGCCGACACCCGAACCGAGGCCTATATCACCGGCCGGTTCGGCTAGCAGCCTGTAGGGACACGGAAGAACGCCTGTCCCTACAGAATGAGGACGAAAGAAGATGGAACGCCACTTTGAACGCGACCTCGCAGAGCTCCAGGAGCGGTTGCTCTGGATGGGCAGTCTGGCGGAGCGCTCTGTGCACCAGGCCATTCATGCCGTGCTGGACTCCGATGAAAAGCTGGCCCAGAACGTGCTCGAAGAAGAGGATGCCATCAACGAGCTGCAGATTGAGCTCGACGACCGCGTGGTGCAGCTGCTTGCGCTGCAGCAGTTGATGGCTGTCGATCTGCGCTTCGTCTTGGCCGTTTCCCGCATTAACGTCGACCTGGAGCGGATCGGCGACCAGGCAGTGAACATTGCTGAGTCCGCGCAGCGCATCTTGCGGCATCCGCGGGTGAAGCCCTATGTGGACCTGCCGCGCATGAGCGAGTTGGCGGAAGAAATGGTGCGGGATAGCCTCAACGCGGTCGTCCGCCGCGACTCCGAGCTCGCCAAGAGCGTGCTGCTCCGCGACGACCAAGTAGACCGGCTGCGCGACCAGATCTTTCGTGAGCTGCTCACCTACATGATGACGGACTCATCCGTCGTCTTTCCTACGTTTGATCTTATCCTGGTGGCAAAAAACCTCGAGCGGGTCGGCGATCACGCCACCAATATCGCCGAAGATGTCATCTACATGGTGGCCGGACGAGACGTCCGCCACCACGCACCCGACCGGCGTTAGTGTCCCGGGTTACAGATTCGCTGACAAAATCTACCGACGCTGGCGAGGATAGGGGGCTCGGACCTTTAGGTCCGACAACAGAAGCTGGTCGAGTGAGGGGCTTTTAAGCCCATGGTGCTCGACGCAATCCGGGGTGTTCTGGAGAGCATGGAGCCTCGCAGGGTAAAGGCTGAACGCGTCGCCGACTTGATTCGCCGCAGCTGTGGTTACCGCTGGGTGGGGCTTTATGACGTGGACCGCGATAAGATCGCCATCATCGGTTGGAGTGGCCCGGGAGCCCCTGCTTACCTGCGATTCCCCGCTAGCAAGGGACTGTCTGGCTCGGCTGTCCGCACCCGGACTACCGTTGTCGTCAACGACGTAACTGCGGACCCCAGATACCTCACCGCATTCGGCAGCACCAGATCGGAAATGATCGTGCCGGTCTTGGATCCAGCAACGGGGAGCGCCATTGGCACTATCGACGTGGAAAGCGAGCACGTAAACGCATTCAAGGATGAGGACCGAGCCTTAGTGGAACAATGCGCGTTGGTCTCAGCCCCTTTATTCATTGGCCGCGTAGTGGGCTAGAGATTTTGCTCACATACCACCTTAGGCTGTAACTTTTTGGTGCAGTCTGA
Source organism: Acidobacteriota bacterium (assembly GCA_003224235.1). GTDB lineage: Bacteria > Acidobacteriota > Terriglobia > Acidiferrales > UBA7541 > QHYU01. The sequence continues at coordinate 10,363 of QHYU01000064.1, read as the reverse complement.
ATTACCCACCCCTCAAAATTCTGCCGGGTAGCGCTTACCTCGCCCCTCATTAAGCCCACAGCGCAGGTGCAATGGCACGGCATTCTGAGGCTCGACGTTTTCTGCGGGCTGAGGAATCTCCCCGAGGAAATACCTCGCAACGCCGCGGCATTGCCAACTCTCTCCGAAGTGCTCGAATTGCAGGCCCTCGCGCCGGCGCGTCTCCTCATAGACGGCACCTCACGCACGCTCTATACTCCTCGCATGAGTTCTGAAACGGACCTTGTGGCGGCGCTGCGCCGCTACTGGGGATATGACTCGTTTCGCCCGTTGCAGGAGCGCATTGTACGAAGCCTGCTGGAAGGCCACGACATTTGCGTTGTCATGCCAACCGGCGGTGGCAAATCGCTATGTTATCAGTTGCCGGCTGCGATGCTATTCGGAAAAACTGCCATCGTGATTTCACCTTTAATCGCTTTGATGCAGGACCAGGTCGCCCAACTTGCCCAGATGGGAATTGCAGCTGCCCTGCTGAACAGCTCTCTGGCGGGGGATCAGCAGTCTGTGGTTATGCGCAAGGCGTGCGAGGGCCAATACCGGCTGCTGTATCTCTCACCGGAGCGGCTCGCGCGCGCCGACACAGTCAGCTGGCTCCAGCGCGTCCCGATCTCGTTTTTCGCTATTGACGAGGCGCACTGCATCTCGGAGTGGGGCCACGAGTTTCGACCGGAATACCGACAGTTGAGCTGCCTGCGGCTCCATTTTCCTGACAGCCCCATCGCAGCTTTTACCGCAAGCGCCACCCGGCGGGTGCGTCACGATATTATCGATCAGCTCCGGCTGCGCAATCCGCACAAGTACATCGCCAGCTTCCGTCGGCCCAACCTGCGGTATGTCGTGAAGGAATGCGATGGGCGCATGCAGTCCAGCCTGCTCGTGAGGGCGTTGCGGAAGTACTCGGGCAGCAACGTCATCGTCTACGCCCCCACGATCGCCAGGGTTGAAGGGACAGTGGATTTCCTGGAGGAGCAGGGAATTCCCGCCATCGCATATCACGGCAAGATGGATGCCCGCACACGAAGGCGCAACCAGGAGCGCTGGATGTCGGACGAAGTGCGCGTGCTGGTGGGCACCATAGCTTTCGGATTGGGTATCAACAAGGCCGCCGTACGCGCCGTGATTCATCTCTCGCTGCCGAAATCGATCGAACAGTATTACCAGGAGGCGGGGCGCGCCGGGCGCGACGGGCTTCCGGCTGATTGCCTTCTGCTCTGGCAGAAGCGCGATGCCGGCCTGCTGGCGCACTTCGTCGAGCAGATAACCGACCCGGCGGAGAAGCAGCGTGCCTGGCAACGCTATCGCGCAATCCGCCGCTTTGCCGAATCGAAGAGCTGCCGGCATCGTCAGATTTGTTCCCATTTTGGCGAGAATCCAAAGTGGGCGTCATGCGGGGCGTGCGATGTATGCGTCAGCGAACCGGAGTGGCTGTCAAAGCCTGCCGACGTGGAGCGGCCAAAGAGGCGCAGGTCCGCATCGCTGGCTGCCGGCCCGGTCCGCCCGCGGCGGCCAGAATCTGAGGAAAAGGGCGTCGCAGCAGACGTCGACCCCGAACTGCGCGAATATCTTCGCGAATGGCGGCGAGCCACGGCGAAGCAGCAGGGCGTTCCCGCTTACGTCGTGATGCACGACAGCTCCCTCGAAGAACTCTGCCGAATACGCCCCGGTTCTCTGTCCGAGCTCCTGCGCGTCTCCGGCTTCGGCGAACGCAAAGCCGAGCTGTATGGCCAGCAGATCTTGGATGCGTTGGGGCAGTTTCGCAACGGTGCCCGGGCCACTGTGGTGCCGGAGAAGAAGCCGAGGCCCGCGGAAGAAACAATCCGGTTGCTTGCTGAAGGGCGCACCCTCGACGAGATCGCTGAGATTCGCGGCCGGCAGCGCGCCACCGTTGTTAGTATGGTCGCCGATCTGGTGGAACAGGGCGATTTGCAGTTTCAGCCTGGCTTGGTCGATTACGAGAAGCAGGTAAGCATCGAAGCGGCCTGCGCCCGTCTCGGTTTGGAGCGGCTCAAGCCTCTCAAGGAAGCGCTGCCGCCGGAAATCACGTTTGAAGAAATTCGGCTCGTGGTGGCGCGCCTGCGCCGACAGCAGAAACACCAATAGATCGCCATCTTTCTGCGCGTGCAGATACGCCAAGCCCTGCTGCTCGGCTAGGCCTACAACATCTACCCGCTGTAGTTATCGCTGGGACGCAGGAGATGATGTCAACTGAGCCGACCCATCTCATAAAGCCGGGTGGGCCAGTTTCTGGTAAGCCTAATACAGCAACATATCAATCATACTCTGGACGATCGGGCGAAATATCCCGAGGCTGGCCGCTCACAGGGCCGTCAAACTTCGCCAGCGTTCAATGCTTATCGAACAGAGATTCCATGAGTCTTGGTTTTGCAACCGTCTCGTTGCTCAGCAGATCCATCGCAGCCTGTACACCGCCGGCATCATGAGGAACGCCGGCTGCACGCAGCCCCATCTCCACGCCTGCAAGGGACCCGATCAGCATCAGGTCGTTGAAATCGCCAAGGTGGCCGATCCTGAACACCTTGCTCTGAAACTTTCCGAGACCGGTACCGAGTGAGATGTCGTACTTTTCCAGCGCCACATTGCGAAATTCCTCCGCATCACAACCTTGCGGCATCATGATGGCGGTTAACGAATTCGAATATTCACGCGGGTCGAGCGGGACAAGTTCAAGCCCCCAGCCTCGAACCGCAGCTCGAGTGGCCTCACCATGACGCCGATGTCTGGCAAAGACCGCATCGAGTCCTTCCTCCAGCAACATCGTAATCGCCTCGCGTAAGCCATACAGCAGATTGGTTGACGGCGTGTAGGGGAAGAAACCGTTAGGATTCGACTTCAGCATTTCCTCCCAATCCCAGTAGGAGCGAGGCATTCGGTTCGACTTCGAGGCGGCGAGAGCCTTCTGGGAAATCGCATTGAATCCCAGGCCAGGCGGCAGCATGAGCCCCTTTTGCGAGCCGGTCACCGTCACATCAACGCCCCATCCATCGTGTTTGTATTCCATGGAGCCCAGAGAAGAAACGGTGTCAACCATCAGAAGCGCGGGATGATGAGCGCTATCCATGGCCTTGCGGATCTCGGGAATCCGGCTGGTCGTCCCCGTGGAAGTCTCGTTGTGTACTACCATGACGGCGCGGATTACATGGTTCCGGTCCTCCGCAAGCCGCGCTTCCACGTGCGCCGGATCCACCCCGTGACGCCAATCGCCCGGCACGAACTCCACCTCCACACCCCAGCGTCGCGCCATGGCTTGCCACAACGTCGCGAAGTGCCCGGTTTCGTACATCAGTACTTTGTCTCCCGGTGTGAGAGTATTCACAATGCATGCTTCCCAGGCGCCGGTGCCGGACGACGGGAACATTACGACGGGACCAGACGTCTGAAAAATGGCCCGACAACCCTCCAACACCTCTTTCCCAAGCCGAGCAAACTCGGGACCACGATGGTCAATGGTTGGTCGGCTCAGAGCGCGCAGAACACGATCCGAAACGTTGGTCGGACCCGGAATTTGAAGGAAATGACGGCCGGGGCGGTGCGGCATAGAGATGTCCCTCATTTCAGGTTATGGCGAACCTTTTAAATGACGACATAGCTGCTGGCGTTGCGCGCGTCGTCAGGTCGCCAGCGCCGATTCGAGAACGCGAGCAACGTGAACGGCTAGCCGCCCTGCGCCTGCTTCGATCTGATGACGGCAGCTCGTGCCGTCGGCCACGATCAAGGCATTCGCCGGCGCCTGGCGAATTGCGGGCAGAAGGCTGCGCTCCGCCATTCGCATGGAAATTTCGTAGTGCTCTGCTTCGTAACCGAACGATCCCGCCATGCCGCAACAACTCGAGTCGATGACCTTGACAGAGAGGCCGGGAACGAGCTTCAGCGCGGAGACAACGGAGGGCATCGCTCCAAACGCTTTCTGGTGACAGTGGCCGTGGAGAAACGCCTCGCGCGGACCGTTCTCGCGAAAAGTCAAATTCGATGTTCCCTGTGCGAATTCGTTGGCGACGAACTCCTCGAACAAAAGGGATTGCGCGGCAATCGCATCCACGGCGTCGCCCTTCAGGATGGCTTTCAATTCGTCGCGGAAGGTGAGAAGGCACGACGGCTCGATGCCGACGATGGGCACCCCGCGTTGCGCGCGTCCGCCCAGCACAACAACCACGCGCGACAACTCCTCGCGTGCCTGATCCACCAACCCGGCGCTCAGGAATGTCCGCCCGCAGCACAAAGGACGACCGCGGTTTCCTTCGACCACGCTGTATCCGGCGGCTTCCAGCACGGCCCGAGCCGCGCGCGCATTCTCTGGCTCGAAGTAGCGGCTGAAGCAGTCCACGAACAGGGCCACTTCCCTGCCCGTTCCTTGCGAGGCGCGAGCGCGATATACATGGCTGTGCCATTCCGGCAATTTGCGGCGGGCACTCAGGCCTGTCATCCTTTCCGTCACGGCTGCAAGCCCCGGGATCGAATTGCGCAGATTCATCAGTGGCGCAAGGCGACTGGCGACTGGTGCGTAACGCGGAAGGTAAGCGGTCAGTTTCGTGCGGAGGGAAACGCCTTTGCGCCGATGCCACTGATGAAGAAACTCGATCTTCATCCGGGCCATGTCCACGCCGGTCGGGCACTCGCGGCGGCAGGCTTTGCAACTGACGCAAAGGTCCATGGTGTCCTTCATTGCGTCAGAGGCGAGCGCATCGGACCCAAGCTGCCCGGTCAGAGCAAGGCGGAGGCTATTGGCGCGGCCGCGCGTCACGTCCTTTTCATCACGCGTGGCGATGTAAGAGGGGCACATAACGCCGGCGTCGAGCTTGCGACAGGTCCCGTTGTTGTTGCACATCTCCACAGCGCCGAGAATCCCGCCCCAGTTGGACCAATCAAGGACGGTCTCGACCGGCGTGGCCCGATATCCCGGCTTGTAACGGAACAGGCGGCGCTCGTCCATGCGGGGCGCGCGCACGATCTTGCCGGGATTGAACAGCCCGCCGGGATCGAAGGCGTCCTTGACGGCTTCGAAGGCGCGCACCAGGCTCTCGCCGAACATCTGTAGGTGAAATTCGGAGCGGGTGATGCCGTCGCCGTGCTCGCTGGAATGGGAGCCTTTGTACTCGCGTACCATGGCAAATGCTTCCTCGGCGATGGCGCGCATTTTCCTGATGTCGCCCTGGTCCTTCATGTTGAGCACCGGGCGAATGTGCAGGCAGCCGACGGAGGCATGCGCGTAGAACGTGCCAGTGGTGTCGTGCTTGCGGAAGACGTTGGCCAGCCTGTCGGTGTATTCCGCCAGATCCTCGAGCGGGACGGCACAATCCTCGATGAAGGAAACCGGCTTACCATCGCCCTTCATTGACATCATGATGTTGAGCCCGGCCTTGCGAACGTCGGCAAGCTCGGCCTGCATCTTCGGATCAATCGCGCGCACGACTGAATTCGGGAAGCCATAATCAGCAAGCAGTTCTTCGAGGCGACCGATGGCATCGAGCAGCGCGGCATGATCCTCGCCGGCAAACTCCACAAACAACAGGGCGGCGGGCCGGCCTCGGACGATGCGATCGATCGTCGAACGGAATGCAGGAATGGCGTGCGCCAGGTCGAGCATGGTGCGGTCCAGCAGTTCCACCGCGGACGGGCCGAGTTCCACGATGTGGCGCGTCATTTCCATGGAGTCATAAAATCGATCAAAATGGCAGACGGCCTGGACCTTATGCTTGGGAATGCGGTGCAACTGGAGTTTGATTTTTGTGAAGAATCCGAGCGTACCTTCCGAGCCGACAAGGATTTTCGCCAGGTTCAGCGGCGAGCTGCCCATCATGAAGAGGTTGTAGCCGCCAACCTTACGCATCAGCCTGGGGACGCGGAGCTCGATCTCCTGCGCGTTGTCGCGGTAGAGCGAGCGCAGCGCCGAAGCCAGTTCCGCAAGGCGAGCCGGCTGCGCATTCCCGTTCCCGGGAACTTCGCCGAACACGTAGCGTGAGCCGTCGGCGAGGATGGCCTCGATCTCCAGGACGTTGTGAACCATGATTCCGTACTTGATTGAGCGCGCGCCGGCCGAATTGTTACCAGTCATGCCGCCGATGGTGGCGCAGTTCGAGGTGGAAACGTCGATGGGGAAATACCATCCCGTGGGCTTGAGCCGGTTGTTCAGCTGGTCGAGCACGATGCCGGGCTGCACAAGGGCGGTGCCCCGCTCGGCGTCCACTTCGAGCACCTGGTGCATGTGACGCGACGTGTCCAGCACCAGCGCCTCATTGACCGTCTGGCCGCATTGCGAACTTCCGGCGCCGCGCGGCAGCACGGGGAACCCTTCCTCCCGCGCAATCCCGATTGCCGTCTCCACATCGGCCGTGTCGCGCGGCAGAGCCACTCCGATGGGCTCGATCTGGTAGATGGAAGCGTCGGTGGAGTAACGCCCGCGGGTGAAGGGGTCGAACAGGACTTCACCGCGGAGTGCTTGGCGCAGACGCGACGCCAGGGCAGGATCGCCAATTCTGTTGCCCACGAATTTACCTACGAATGGTTCAGCCGCCGCGCCTTAAGGCGGCCAAATCAGGCGACCTTAAATCCTCTCTGCTGCGGCGGGAGCGTGCAGGATATCAAAATCACGCTTGATTGTCGCGAAGAAGGGGCACATCATACCGCGCGCCGGATACGGTTTCCTACCCAGGAGATAGCCCCTATGAGCGAACGTGTCTTCCGAGCTTCCAACGTCGTGCTCGGCCTGCTCTGCCTGATGTACTTCCTGACGTATGTGGATCGCGTCAACATCAGCACTGCCGTCGTATCTAACCAGTTTCTCAAGGAAATCCCGCTGACCAAGATCCAGATCGGCCTGGTCTTCTCAGCCTTTGCTTATCCCTATCTGTTGTTTCAGGTAATTGGCGGTTGGGTGGCTGACAAATTCGGGCCGCGCCGGGCGCTGACCATCTGCGGCATCATCTGGGCAGGTGCCACCATCGTGACCGGCCTGGTGCACGGCCTGATTGCGCTGTTCGTGGCCCGCGTCATCCTTGGATTCGGCGAAGGCGCAACTTTTCCGACCGCAACACGAGCCATGTCGTATTGGGTGTCGAAAGAACGGCGCGGTTTCGCGCAAGGTTTCACGCACGCGTTCTCCCGGCTGGGGAATTCGATTACGCCGTGGCTGGTTGCGTCGCTGATCGCTGCCATTTCATGGCGCGGATCGTTCATCGTGGTGGGTTGCGTTAGCATGTTGTGGGCTTTGGCATGGGGTCTGTATTTCCGCGATAAACCGGCCGACCACCCGGGCATCACGCCGGAAGAGCTCGCCCTTCTACCGACTCCGGCCGCGAAGGCGAGAGTGCAGGTGCCGTGGGCACCGCTGATCCGCCGCATAATCCCCGTCACCATCGTTTACTTCTGCTACGGATGGATTCTGTGGCTGTTCCTGAGCTGGATTCCGTCGTTCTTCAAAGGCCAGTACAAACTCGACCTGAAGAGTTCGGCGCTGTTCGCCTCCGGCGTGTTCTTTTCCGGCGTGGTCGGCGATACAGTGGGCGGAATTATCAGCGACAAGCTGTTCGAAAGGACGCACAATCCGCGGGTGGCGCGCTGCAACATGGTTGCGGTGATGATGCTTCTGTGCGGCATGTCGCTGGCGCCGATCCTTTACACGCGCAACATCAACGTGATTGCGCTGGCGTTGAGCGCGGGCTTCTTCTTTGCCGAGTGCACCATCGGCCCCATGTGGGCCATCCCCATGGACATCGCGCCGAGATTCGCGGGCACCGCCAGCGGTTTGATGAACAGCGGTTCGGCGCTGGCGGCAATCGTTTCGCCGGTGGTGGGCGGGTACCTGATCCAGAAGACCGGCAACTGGACGCTGCCATTCATCGTGTCGATGGCGGTGATTCTGGTTGGCGCGACATTGACATTCACAATGCATCCGGAGCGGCAGTTCGCCGAACCCGAGCCGGCCGCCCCAGCCATACCGGCGGCTGCGGGATCTCCGGCGAAGTAGCTGTCGGCGGGCGATCGCGTTGAGGGCTATGGCCAACGGGACCGCTCGGCTTGTCGCGCGCAGATTCGAGGGTCTATGGCTGATTCCAAGAGGCACGGACGCGCCTGCGGCCGCTACGATATTGTCCGCCATGCGGCCGGTGGATGCGCGGCCGCGATCATCTTCCTGGTCATAGCTAGCGCGGCTGTGGGTGGGAACATGCAGCAAGCGCCATCTGACCCAAAGGGCTCCCGCGAAAAGAGCGCCGCACGGACGCTTACCTACGAAGGCGCAACAACCATCGGCGCCAACATCATGCCGGAAGCCGCAAGGCTATTTGCGACTCACACCGGCGTGATCTTCAGCTACATAGGGGGCGCCGGTGCTGATGCGGGTTTCAAGGCAGCGGTGGAGGGGCGCGCCACCTTTGGTGGCGTCGCTCGCGAACTCACTGCTGATGAAAAGGCCAAGGTCGGCGGCAGCGAAGTGATTGGTTACGATGTATTGGGCGTTTTCGTCAACAGGAATAACCCCGTCCGCAACCTCACCCGCTCTCAGCTCAAGCAGATCTTCACCGGGCAGGCGACTAACTGGAAACAGTTTGGCGGGCCAGACCGGCCCATTACGGTGTACAGCGAAAAGCTGACCGGTGGACGTGCCACAGTAAGAGCTTTTAAGGATATGGTGCTCGGCGGCGACAGCTATGGCCCGGTGAAGGAACTGGAAGACGCGACGGACTGCATTAAGAACGTTGCGACAGATGACGGTGGCATCACCGCCTCGTCCATGTCCTTCGCCATACCCGGCGTCATCGCGGTTGCTATCGATGGCGCAGGACCTACGCCCCAGGAGGTCCAGAGCGGGCGTTATCCGCTCAAGCGGCCCCTGATCCTAGTAACGAAGGATGTTCCTTCTGGCGATGTGCGGGCGTTCTTGGACTTCATGCTTACGAAAGAAGCGCAGGCGATCGTCGCCAAGAAGTTCGTGGCAGTGAAATAGAGTGGCCTGATCCGGCCGTCGCCGCACCTAAATCCCACCGCGCATTGGAAGCGCGACCTCGTGCCGGGCTTCCGTGCGTCGATGCTTTCACCGCGGTCGCTGCTGTTTTAACCGAGCCTTAGCTACTCTTCGATTGATATTCAACCATCTCGACCTGACCGATTGGCAGCGTGCGCAAGGCGCACGATGCCGCGGTGAGGCGTGGGGGAATCGCTGTGCCTTTCAGGCTGTACGACCTGAGACATACCTATGCCACTCGCGCAGCACAGGCCGGGGTGGATGTTCTTACGTTAGCCGCGTTGCTCGCACACACAACCGTGCAGATGACCAGCCGCTACGTTCATCCCACTGATCAGTACAAGCGCGAGGCCATGGAAAAACTCGAAACCTACAACGCTGAGGGGATTTTCAGATATGTGGAAACCGTCTCAGGGTCCCTACAAAAACCGCTAAATAGCGGTGGAGTCCAAGAAAGCATGAACGCCAACTCATTGAGAGTCTTGGTCGGGGCGCGCGGATTCGAACCGCGGACCTCCTGCGCCCAAGGCAGGCGCGCTACCAGGCTGCGCTACGCCCCGACGCTCGAATTCTAGCACGTGTGGCGCCGGGCTTCAGCGCCGCATTCATGAGACGACTTGTAGCGAAACTGGGACCTGGTGGTTATCAAGCCATACCCCATCTGATATTATGTGCACCGCTGGATGTGAATGGCTGAAGTGCCGAAGAAAGTATTGAAAGGCAAGATCGCGCTGGTTGCCGGAGCGACCCGCGGGGCCGGCCGAGGGATTGCGATCGCACTGGGCGAGGCCGGTGCGACTGTTTACTGCACCGGCCGTAGTTCACGGGGACGGCCCGCTACACCCGGCCGACCTGAAACTATCGAAGAAACGGCTGAACTGGTCACGGGCGCTGGCGGGCGCGGCATTGCCGTAAGAGTTGATCACACAAAGCCTGCGGATGTGAAAAAGCTGGTCGCCGGTATCAAACGGCGGCACAAGGGACTGGACATTCTGGTCAATGACGTGTGGGGCGGCGACGCGCTCACGGAATTCGGCAAGACGTTCTGGACGGTCAACCTCGATAACGGCCTGCGGATGCTGAAGCAGGCAATCCATTCGCACATCATCACTTCTCACTACGCCGTTCCGCTGATGCTGGGTCGAGGCACGACATGATGAGTTTTTCAGCAACCTGCTAGTGTCCTGTCCCGGAAATACGTTCACATAGTCTTTGCACTTTAGCGAAGATCGAGTCTGCCGTCGCGGTCCACACAAAGGGCCGAGCGCTGGCGTTGGAGCTCTGAACGAAGGCGTCGATTTTCGCCACGAGTTCTTTCACGCTGCGAAAGGTTCCGCGCCGGATGGC
>QHYU01000063.1 GCA_003224235.1 Acidobacteriota bacterium | reverse complement strand
TGATCCCGTGCATCTTGATCCGGACTTCGTCGTTAAGATGCAGCACTACCGCTGCAACGGGACTGTGGCCAAGGTCAACCTGGCGCTTTCGGGTCTCCCGTCGTTTTCGGCGCTTGAAGGACCAGCAGCGGGCGGCTGGGGAATACAGCGGGCACTGGCGGGCCGAATCCACATCGGCCCGGAGATCGATTATCTCGAGCGGGCCTTCGACGACTCAAAGTACGGCAGTTTTTCGCGCCAGCCCTATCTCGATATCAGCATTCCGTCGCTTTCCGATGCGTCGCTCGCTCCGGCGGGTAAGCACGTAATGTCAGTTTGCGTGCAGTACGCTCCGTTTCAGCTGAACAATGGGGATTGGCCGAGCCAGCGCGAGGCTCTGGCTGAGATAGTGATAAACACCATTGCCGCGTACGCCCCGAACATTCGCGATTTGATCCTCGGCGGCTCGGTGATCACGCCGCACGACCTCGAAGCGACTTACGGACTTACCGGAGGTCACATTTTTCACGGTGAGCTGGCGCTCGACCAGTTCTTTACGATGCGCCCGCTGCTCAACTGGGCGCGCTACCGCACACCGCTCAAGGGTCTCTACCTCTGCGGCTCCGGAACTCACCCCGGCATCGGCCTCACCGGGGCGTCCGGCGCCAACGCCGCCCGCGAAATCCTAAAGGATCTTCGCTGATCGCCCGCATACTGCCTGCCAGGGCAAGCCGAAGACCTAGGGGCGAGGATTGGGCACCCCGCGGCGGAAAAACGCCGGGTCTGAAGACCCGGGCTACATGACTGTGCGCGAGCACCACATGGTTAAAAGCCGTGGTCTGACGGATCACCGCCCGCGTAATTTGGCGTTGCGAACGGCCGATGGCGCCTTGTCCGGCTAGCGGGGCGCACAGTACAATGGCGCGAGAGACATCCTGAGGAGGCCAGAGCGCTATGGTAACCGTCGAAAGAAAAATCCAACGCGGCGAATTTTCGAATGAGCCGTTCGTCAATTTCTCCATGCCTGAAAACCGCAAGGCGATGGAAGACGCCCTGAAGAAGGTCGCGGGCGAGTTGGGCCGCGAGTATCCCTTGTACATTGCGGGCGAAAAGATCACCACGCCCGAAAAGATGACTTCGATCAATCCCTCGCACCCCAACCAGGTGGTCGGCATCTTCCAGAAGGCCACCATCGAGCTGGCCAATCGCGCCGTGGAGGAGGCCAATCGCGCGTTTGAGCGCTGGAAGCGCATCCCGGCGGAAGAACACCCCGAATGCTTGTTTCGCGCCGCAGAGATCCTGCGCCAGCGCAAGTTCGAGATGGCAGCGTGGGTGTGCTATGAAGTTGGCAAGACCTGGCCCGAAGCCGATGCGGATATCGCCGAAACGATCGACTTTTGCGAGTTCTATGGCCGCGAGATGCTGCGCCTGGCCGGCCCGCAGCCGTTGACGCCGATGAAGGGCGAGAAAAATTATCTCGTCTATATTCCCCTGGGCGTCGCCGTGGTCATTCCGCCGTGGAATTTTCCCTGCGCGATCATGGCCGGGATGGTCGTGGCCTCTGTGGTGACGGGCAACACGGTCGTGGTGAAGCCCTCGGGGGACTCGCCCACGATCGCGGCGAAATTCGTAGAGATTCTCTATGAGGCTGGCGTGCCGAAGGACGTGGTGAACTTCGTCACCGGGTCGGGCAGCACAGTGGGCGACGCGCTGGTGAGGCATCCCAAAACGCGCTACATAGCCTTCACCGGCTCCAAAGAAACGGGCCTGCACATTGGCGAACAGGCGGCCAAGAAGCAGCCCGGCCAGATGTGGATCAAGCGCACAGTGCTGGAGATGGGCGGTAAGGACGCCATCATCGTGGACGACGAGGCGGACCTGGACTCCGCGGTCGAAGGCGTCACGGTTTCCGCCTTCGGCTATCAGGGGCAGAAGTGCTCGGCGTGCTCCCGCGCGATCGTGACCCAGAAGATTTACGACGCTTTCCTTGAGAAGCTGAAGGAGCGCGTCGCCAAGATCAAAGTCGGCCCGGCCGAGGACCCGGACAACTTTATGGGACCAGTGGTCAACAAGTCCGCGATGAAGTCCATCCTCGACTACATCGAGGTAGGGAAGAAGGAAGGCAAGCTCATCGCGGGCGGCGGCCCGGCGAAAACTGCCGACGGCTACTTCATCCAGCCCACCGTGATTGCCGGCGTCAGCCCGAAGGCGCGCATCGCGCAGGAAGAGATCTTTGGCCCCGTTCTCGCCGTTATCCCGGCAAGGGATTTTGACAACGCACTCGAGATCGCTAACGACACCGAGTTCGGCCTGACCGGCGGCGTTTATTCCCGTAACCCGGAGAAGCTAGAGAAGGCTGCGGAGGCCTTCCACGTAGGCAACCTGTATTTCAACCGCAAGTGCACCGGGGCGATGGTCGGCGCGCATCCCTTCGGCGGCTTCAATATGTCGGGGACGGATTCGAAGACCGGCGGGAAGGATTACTTGCTGTTGTTCCTGCAGGCAAAGACCGTCGCGGAGAAGATTACGAGCTAAGTGGGCGCGCCAGCCGCTGGGACAGACGATACACCGGATAGCTGGCTGCCAGCAGAAGCAAGGTCCAAAGGCTGTTGCGCGTGTCGCTCACGACCGCTGCCGCCAGAAAACCGATCGAGCCCGCCAGCGCGAGGGCCGTCGTCCATGGATATCCCCAGGCGCGATAGGGGCGCGACGCATCCGGCTCGCGCCATCGCAGCACAAAGACCGAGACGAAAGACAGCGTGTAGTTGGCGACGAAGAAAAATGCCAGCAGCGCGATTACCCTCTCGAACGTGCCGCTCAGGATAAAGAGCACCGCCACTGCCGCGCTGGCAAACAGTGCGACGCTCGGCGTGCCGCCCTCGTTCACACGCACCGCGCGGCTGGAGAACAGCCCGTCGCGGCTCATCGCGTAAAGTACCCGAGTAGCCATCAGGTGATAGGCGTTGATGCCGCTGAGCATCGAGACGACCATCACGCTCCGGATAATTTGATCGCCGTGGGCCCCGAAGATTTGTTGCGCGGCCACGCCCAGGGCGAAGTTTTCCCCGCCGATGACGGAGATCGGAAGGACATAAACCAGCGCCGCATTCAGTAGCAGGTAGATGGCAGTGATGGAGAGCACGCTCCCGAACATGGACCGGGGAATATCGTGCGCGGGGTTACGAACTTCTTCGCAGAAGTAGATGACGGCGTCCCAGCCGTCGTAGGTGTAGATCACCGCTTGCAGCGCAAGCACTACCGCGACGGCCAGCGCCAGGCCCGCCGGCGCATGTGCTGGCGGGCCTGCGGCAACGGAGTGGGAGTTGCCGCCCAGGGCGAAGCATGCCACCACGAGGGCCAGAAACGCCAGGGTTTTCAGCGCCGCGGTCAATTCCTGCGCGCGGCTGCCCCAGCGCAGGCCGCGCCACTGCAGGAGGGCAAAGGCCATGGTGACGAAGGTAGCGACGGCGACGGTTCTGCCAGCTAAGGCGGGGAGCAGCGCGCCGGTGTATTCCCCGATGACGATTGCCACCGCGGCGGTGGTGCCGCAGGTCGAGATCCAGTCGCTCCAGCCGACGATAAAGCCCGCGTACGGGCCGAGCGCGCGGCGCGCAAAGTTGTATTGGCCGCCGGAGCGCGGGATCATCGTGCCGAGTTCAGCCAGCGAGAACGCACCGAGTAGCGCGTAGAGCCCGCCAGCAACCCATACACCCAGGAATAACCAGACGTGCGGCAGCTTAAGGGCAATTTCCCCGGGCGTGCGGACAATGCCCGCGGCGATGGTGTCGCCGATGGCGACGGCCAGGCCGAAGCCCACACCTAGGATGCTCAACAGCCGGCCGCGGCTGCGGCCGACGGACAACGACGCTGGTAGGGCTGTGGGCAAGTGAGGAAACCGACTAGTGGCGTTCCAACTTTCTGAGCCAGTTTCTTTTCACAAACCAGCGCCTGATGTCAGATTCTTCCCCAATCGTCGTTCGGCTCAAATAGTTGGAACGCCGCTAGCGCAGCGTAGCGAGCGCGGTGATGTGCTCCGGCGTGGTGCCGCAGCATCCACCCAGGATGCGACCGCCGTTACGCTTCCCTATCTGCTTCCAGTGAGCAGCGACTTCGCGGTACCTGGGCGGCGGATACTCGGCCGTGAACAACCACTCGGGCGGATCGAACCGCCCGATGTGCGCATAGGCTCCGATGGGCACATGCGCGTGCGACGCCAGCTCGACCATTCCGGCGGTGATGTCGTCCGGCGGGGCGCAGTTCAACAGGATGGCGTCCACGCCGCGCGGCTCGAGCTCCGCGACGGCCTGCGGGAAAGTTTCGCCAGTGAATAGCCGCCCGCGCTCGTCGGGCACAAAACTGATCCAGCAGGGCATGCCGATATCATTGGCCACTTCCAGCGCCGCGCGCGCTTCGGGGATGCTGTTAACCGTTTCCAGCAGGATTAGGTCGGCGCCGGCATCCTTCACCACCTGGAAAATTTCGCGGTACTCGGCGCGCGCCTGTTCGGCAGAGGGAGCCAAGTCTGGACGAAAGCACCACTCGAGCGTGGTCACCGCGGCGGCAACGGCTACCGGCCGGGGAGCAACTGTGCGCTGGCGCGCTTCGAGCGTGAGGCGCACCGAGGCGGCCAACATCCGGTTGGCGCGCTCGTCCAGGTCTACCGCGCCGATGTGGCGGCGATGAGCGACATCGCGGAAATGGTTGTCGAACGCGCGGCGGCAGAGCTGAAAGCTGTTGGTACTGAGCACGTCGGCGCCGGCGCGGATGTAGTCCTCGTGGATGCTGCGGACGACCTCGGGGCGATCCGCTAGTTGGTGGTCGGCCCAACTGACGTTGCGCCGCAGAATCTCAGTGCCGATCGCACCATCGAGGATTATGGTTTCGCCCCGAAGGAGTTTTTCCGCGATCGCCCCATACATGGTTGCGGAGTTCACGCCGTGACGCTCCTTCCGTCCGTGGCGAGCCACGCGCGCAGCGCGCCGATGTGCGCCGGCCCCGTGCCACAGCACCCGCCCAGGATGGTGGCGCCCTCTTCTCGCCAGCGTTTGGCCTCGGACGCGTAACGGGCTGGCGGCCACTCCTCGGTGTCGGTAAACTGGGGGAAAAATTCAAACTTCCAACTGGGCGGCGAAAAACGACCGATATGCGCGAAGGCGCCGACCGGTAGCGAGCAGCTTCGCTTCAGCGTGGCAAGCGCCCGGGTGGTATCGGGCGGCGGAGCGCAATTCACCAGCACCGCTTCGGCTCCGCCGCGTTCCATTTCGGCGGCTGCCTGCCCGAGCGATTCGCGGTTGAGCAACTCGCCTTCCGGTCCCAGGACGAAGCTCACCCAAACCGGCAGGCCCGTAGCTCGCCCCGCCGCCAGCGCCGCTTTGGCTTCGGCGATCGTGTTCATGCTTTCGAGCAGAAGGAAATCGACTGTTCCCTCGGCGAATACCAGAGCCAGCTCTTCATGCTCGCGGCGGGCCTGGTCGGCCGGTGGCGCCAAGTCCGGCCGGAAGCAGTGTTCGAGCGGCGAGAGAACTCCGGCGATGGCGGCGGTGCCTTCGCGGCCTGCCTTCGCGCGCGCCTGGCGGGCGAGTCGCACGCTGGTCCGCAGCAGGCGCGGGGCGAGGTCCTCGAGGCCGGGCGCGCCGATGTGACGCATGTGTTCGCGGTTGCGGAAGACGTTGAGAAAAATGCGCGGGTTCAGTTGAAACGTATTGGTGCGGATGATGTCGGAGCCGGCAGCCAGATAATCGCGGTGCAACTGCTCCACTGCCTCCGTATCGGTCAGCAGGCCATGCTTTCGCCAGCGCACGCCCCGGCGAACCAGCTCGGTCCCGTTCGCGCCATCGAGCAGAATGGGTTCGCGCCGCTGCAATCTTGAGCGAAGATGCTCGTACATGGCCCCCCCGGTGTTGCAGGCCGCGCCATCATAGTGAAGCGCCTCTCGATTTTCAATACCGAGTCTCGCCTGCGCCTTGTGATGGCGCGAAGGAAAAAGTTTTCCCGTTTTTTCTTATGACACCAAACCCGGACGCCAGCTTCCATTCTTTGGCCTCTATGTTAGGCTCGACTTGCCCGTCTCAGATCCCACTGCATGCGGGGGAGCCCGGCCATGCTCGAGGGCGCTTTTTCATGGAACGACAAGTCGAGCGAAAAGCATTGGCGCGTGCCAAGAAATGGTCGGTCTCAAGCTCCGCGCTGCGTTTGGCTGCGAGTAGCTCCGGTTCTTGCCCTGCCCCATTGCGCGCGAAGCTGCGCTTTCTGAGCGGCTTCGCGGCCGCGAGTCTGATAGCGTTGCTGCTGGCCACCGCCGGGTGGGCCCAGATTTCCCCCGGCCCTCTTTCCAGAGCGCACCAATCCCTCAGTGGGCCAACCCAGTGCACGAGCTGTCACAAGGTCGGTGTGGGGAAAGCCGATCTGAAATGTCTCGAATGCCACGTGGAAATTGCCCAGCGTCTCGCCGAGCAGCGCGGCCTGCACGCAACGCTGGTCGCCAAGGGGGGCACCGGCCGGGACTGCGCTCGCTGCCATTCCGAGCACAACGGCCCGGATTTCAACCTCATCCAGTGGGACCCTTCTCCGAAAGCATTCGATCACAACAAGACCGGGTATGTTCTGGAGGGGAAGCACGCCGGGCTGACCTGCGTGCAATGTCACACTCCGCAACACATCCGTGCTGCGGAGCGCGGCACCATCCTAATGAAGGACTTGAAGCGGACGTTTCTGGGGTTGTCGCGCGACTGCCTGAGCTGCCATCGGGACGAGCATCGCGGGCAGTTGGGAACGAACTGCCTGCAATGCCACACCTATTCGGAGTGGAAGGGAGCGCCGCGATTCAATCACGCGCAGGCGCGCTACCCGCTTACCGGTGCGCACGCGCTTGTGCCCTGCATGAAATGCCATCCTACGACACCCGAGCCGGCAAAGTTTGTCAAATACGTTGGGCTCGCTTTCGAGAAATGCAGCGCGTGCCACGCCGATCCGCATCGCGGCGCGTTTCCCAACGCATGCGAGTCCTGCCACAATACCAGCGGTTGGCATCAGACGCAGGCCGCCGCGCGATTTGATCACTCCAAGACCGACTTTCCTCTGCTCGGCAAACATGCCAGCGTGAGTTGCGGCCAATGCCACCTGGCTGGGAATTTCAAACAGAAAATTGCGCATCAGAATTGCGCGAACTGCCATAAGCCCGATCCGCACGGCGGGCAATTCCGGCAACGCGCGGATCGGGGGGAGTGCGCGTCATGCCATACCGTGGAGGGGTTCAAGCCCGCGCAGTTTGGCGTCCGCGAACATGCCGCTACGCAGTATCCGCTCGAGGGCAGGCATGCCGAAGTCCCCTGCGCAAAATGCCATCTTCCCGCCGGGCGGGCCACGCGATACAAGATCAGTTTTGCGCGCTGCACTGACTGCCACAGCGACCCGCACAACGGTCAATTTACGGGGCAGCCTCACTTGAACAAGTGCGAGGGCTGCCACACTGTGCAGGGTTTCCAGCCCTCCACCTTTACCCTGGCGCGGCACCAATCCACCCGCTTCCCGCTCGCCGGCGGGCACGTCGCGGTGGCCTGCGTGGATTGCCATAAGGCCGACGATGCCCGCAGGCCGGGACACGCCGTACCCTATCGGTTTGAAGACCGCTCGTGCACTGCGTGCCATGTTGACCCGCATCGCGGGCAGTTCCTGGAACGGATGAGGAAGCCAAACGCCGACGGAAGCTTGCCGGGCTGCGAGGCCTGCCACGTGGTGAAATCCTGGCGAGAATTGTCCCGCTTCGATCACTCCACGACTTCGTTTAAGCTGCTGGGCGGTCATCGCGCCGTGCCGTGCGCGAGCTGTCACAAGCCGGAGAAGCCGGAGACGTCGCTGAAGGCGGTAGATTTCCGGTCCGCGCCCAGCCACTGCGAAAACTGCCATGAGGAAGTTCACGGCGGGCAGTTCGCGGCGCAGGGGCAAGTGACGAATTGCGCTTCCTGCCACAACTCGACGAAATGGAAGCCCTCGCTGTTTGACCACGAAACGGGCTCCACGTTCTCCCTCCAGGGGGCGCACCAGGAAGTGGCCTGCGCCCTCTGCCACAAGACGATCCGCCAAGTCAACGGTAAGCCCGTGCTGTTCTACAAGCCCACGCCGAGGGAATGCGCTGCGTGTCACGGGGCAGTGCCCGGCCCGAAGCGAAGCTCAGTTGGGCAGTAAAATCGCGCTTCTGGCGGAAAATTCTTCCACTGACCTCCGGTTTTGTCCTTAAACTGGCCGCCTGACCAGTTGTGCTGCGTTTGGGTCACAGCATAGTCTCTTCCCCGTACTTTATTGTGTCCAGCCTGCAAAAAAATTTAGGGGGCGGTCGGTTGTTCTCGACGGCTGTTATACAACTTCTATTTTGGGTGCTCGCGCTTCCCGCGGCGCCGCAGACGGCTGCGCAAGGCCCGCAACGAGGAGCCACCCGCAACCCTCACGGGCCGATCACCATCCCCTGCGAAAACTGTCACACGTTTACCAGTTGGAAGCCGATACGCAGCATTCCCGAGTTCAATCACAACTTGACGCGTTACCCGTTGCGCGGCATGCACCAGAACGTGGAATGCCGGCGCTGCCACGTGAAGCTGGTCTTTACGAATGTCAGCACAAGATGCGCCGATTGCCACGCCGACATGCACCGCGGTCAGTTTGGGCCCAAATGCGAGCAGTGTCACACGGTGAGCGGCTGGCAGGTGAACCTGCAGGCGGTCAAGGGCCACCAAAACCGGTTCCCGCTGGTGGGCGCGCATGCGGTAGTCCCTTGCGAGTCTTGCCACAAAGGCGCGGCGACCGGCCGGTTTACCGGATTGTCCACGGAATGCGCATCCTGTCATATCAGGGCGTTTCAGCAAACTAAAGCACCGAGTCATACCGCCCTGAAGTTTCCGACCGCCTGCCAGACCTGCCATACGATGGACGCCTGGCAAGGCGCCAAGTTCGACCACGCGCAGTTCACCGGATTCATGCTCACTGGGGTTCACGCGAAGCTGGAATGCGCGGCATGCCACGCCGGTGGGCGCTTCCAAGGCACCCCGTCCAATTGCTTCGGCTGCCATGCGAAGGATTTCAACGCCACAAAGAACCCGGATCACGTCAGAGCGGGCTTTCCGCAGGATTGCTCGAAGTGCCATACCACGATGAGCTGGCAGGGTGCGCGGTTCGATCACAATGCGTTCACCAAGTTTCCGTTGACCGGCGCGCACGCCAGCGTCTCGTGCCAGCAGTGCCATATCAACGGCAAATTCACGGGGACATCGGCAGACTGTGCCTCCTGCCACACCAAGAATTTCAACAGCACGAAGAACCCGGACCATAAGGCGGCGGGCTTCCCAACCACTTGCACTCTTTGCCATACCACTTCGGGCTGGCAGGGCGCGAGATTCGATCACAATACGTTCACCAAATTTCCGCTGACCGGCGTGCACGCCAGCGTGTCGTGCCAACAGTGCCACATCAACGGCAAATTCACCGGGACGCCGATGGACTGCGCTTCTTGCCACATCAACAATTTCAACAATGCAAAAAACCCGGACCACAAGACGGCGGGCTTCCCGACCGCCTGCGCCACTTGCCACAACACTTCCGGCTGGTCAGGGGCGAAATTCGATCATTCGCAGACGGGATTCCCCCTAACCGGGTTCCACGCCACTGTGACTTGCTCGAGCTGCCACATCAATGGGAAATTTGCCGGTCTGGGTAAGGACTGCGCCTCCTGTCACATCAACGACTACAACAGGACGACGAACCCGAACCACAAGGGGGCAGGCTTCCCCACCACCTGCGTCACCTGTCACAACACTTCCGCCTGGTTGGGGGCTAAGTTTGATCACAACACGGCCACTAAGTTCCCGCTGACCGGGTTCCACATTAACGTGTCGTGCCAG
>QHYU01000062.1 GCA_003224235.1 Acidobacteriota bacterium | reverse complement strand
CGCCGATGGACTGCGCTTCTTGCCACATCAACAACTACAACAACACGAAGAATCCGGACCACCGGGCGGCGGGCTTCCCGACCAATTGCGCGGTGTGCCATACCACCTCGCAGTGGCTCGGGGCCAAATTCGATCATTCGCGGACGGCATTTCCGCTGACCGGGTTCCATGTCAGCGTGTCGTGCCAGCAATGCCACATCAACGGGAAGTTTGCGGGCCTGGGTACTGCCTGTGCCAACTGCCACCTCGCCAACTACAACAACACGACGAA
>QHYU01000061.1 GCA_003224235.1 Acidobacteriota bacterium | reverse complement strand
GCGCCTCGTGCCACCTCACCAACTACAACAACACGGCGAACCCGAACCACAAGACGGCGGGCTTCCCGACAACCTGCGCCACTTGCCACAACACTACCGGCTGGGCGGGGGCGAAGTTTGACCACAACACGCTGACGAGGTTCCCGCTGACCGGGTTCCACGTTAATGTGTCGTGCCAGCAATGCCATATCAATGGCAGGTTCGCAGGGACGCCGACGGACTGCGCCTCGTGCCACATCACCAACTACAACAACACGACGAGCCCGAGCCACAAGGCGGCGGGCTTCCCGACGACCTGCGCGACTTGCCACAACACTTCCGGGTGGGCAGGGGCGAAGTTTGATCACAATACGGCCACAAAGTTCCCGCTGACCGGGTTCCACACCACTGTGAGTTGCTCAAGCTGCCACATCAACGGCCGCTTCGTAGGGACGCCTACGGACTGCGCCTCGTGCCACATCACCAACTACAACAACACGACGAGCCCGAGCCACAAGGCGGCGGGCTTCCCGACGACCTGCGCCACTTGCCACAACACTACCGGCTGGGCAGGGGCGAAGTTTGATCACAACACGCTGACGAGGTTCCCGCTGACCGGGTTCCACGTCAACGTGTCGTGCCAGCAATGCCACATCAACGGAAAGTTTGCGGGGCTGGGTACTGCCTGCGCCAACTGCCACATCACCAACTACAACAACACGACGAACCCGAACCACAAGGCGGCGGGCTTCCCGACCGACTGCTCAATCTGTCACTCCACCTCGCAATGGCTCGGTGCGAAGTTTGATCACTCCAAGACCAACTTCCCGCTGACCGGGTTCCACGTAACGGTGAGTTGCGCGACCTGCCACGTCAACGGGAAGTTTGCGGGCCTGGGGACCGCCTGCGCCAACTGCCACATCACCAACTACAACAACACCACGAACCCGAACCACAAGGCATCAGGTTTCCCGCAGCAATGCCAGGTGTGCCATTCGACCTCGGCGTGGATCCCTTCCACCTTCAACCATAACCAGACGCGATTCCCGCTCACCGGCGCGCATACCCGGGTGGTTTGCTCAAATTGCCACATTGGGGGCAAGTTCGCGGGGACGCCAACCGATTGTTATTCCTGTCACAAGGCCGTATATAACGCGGTGACGACTCCCAACCACATCGCCGCCGGTTTTCCGACGAATTGCAGCCAGTGCCACACGACGACAGCCTGGACCGGCGCCAAATTCAATCACGCGAGTTTCCCGATCTATTCAGGGGTTCACGCGGGGAAGTGGACCACCTGCAACGATTGTCACGTGAATCCTACAAATTTTACGGTCTTCTCCTGCGTGACGTGTCACGCGCATGACAAGGCCCCGATGGATAATAAGCATAGCGGTGTGAAAAACTATGTCTATAACAGCTCGAATTGTTACTCCTGCCATCCCAATGGAACAAAGCCATAGCCCGCGGCTTGCTCGGCGCTGGTTGGCGGTCCTCCTGGGCTGCAGCCTCGCTTTGTCTGCTGCACGGGCACAACAACCTGAATCGCGCCCGGCTTTCCGCGTCAAATACATCGCGGATGGCACAGTGTATCTGGAGGGCGGAAGCGGCGGGGGCCTCGCCGTGGGCCAGAAGCTGGTGGTGAAGCGGTCAGGAACGACGGCTCCGCGAAGCGGCTCCGGCGAGGTGCAGGCCTCGCGAATCATCGCTCAACTCGAAGTGGTTTCCGTCGCGGAGACCTCCGCGGTCTGCGAGGCGCGTTCGCTGAACGCGCCGCTCCGAGTGGGGGATATGGCCACACTAGTGATCGAAGAAGGCCAGCCGCAGGCGCAGCTCGGCGGGATGGGCACCAGCCGCAAGTACCCGCAGCTCATTGCCTTTAGCGCGGGGGATCCCCTGGACGAAGAGGCGCGTGAGGCAGTGCCGCGCCCGCAGCTCCCGGAAGTCAATCGCAGGCACGGGCGCGTCGGAGTGGAGTATAGCGCGCTGGCAGGCCGCAACGGCTCCTCGATGGCGAACAGACAGGTGGGCTTGGTAGCGCGGATGGAGATGACCCGTATTGGAGGCAGCTACTGGAATTTCACCGGCTATTGGCGGGGCCGGCTGAATTCGCGTTCCTCCGGCCCGGGGACAGCCACCCTGAACGATCTCCTGAATCGCACCTACCATTTGAGCCTCAACTACAGCAATCCGATGTCGCATTGGGTAGCCGGGGTAGGGCGGCTATTTGTTCCTTGGGCCAGCAGCCTGAGCACCATCGACGGCGGCTATCTGGGGCGCCGCATGGGCCAGGTCGCCACGCTCGGCGTGTTCGCCGGAACGACGCCAGATCCCACTTCCTGGAACTACAACCCGAATCGTCGGATTGGCGGCACGTTTGTCAATCTCGAAGGCGGCAGCTTTGAGGCGCTCCGCTTCACCAGCACAACCGGTGTGGCCATCAGCACGATCGGGTCGAGGCCTGAGCGAAAGTTTGCTTTCTTCGAGAACGGGCTCTTCTATAAGCGCTTCGTTTCTGTTTATCACACCCTGGAAGCTGATGCGCCGCGCGACATTACCGTGGGAACCCAGACTACCCACACTTCCCCGGGCGTCTCCCGTAGTTATCTCACTCTCCGTGTCCAACCAGTCTCGCGGTTGACGCTGGACCTGAGCCATAATTACTTCCGCGACCTTCCTACCTTTGATCCTCGCCTGGTGGGCACGGGCTTGCTGGATAATCTGCTGTTCCAGGGTTTCAGCGGCGGAGCGCGTCTCGATCTGCCTCTGAAGATCAGCGTCTATAGCAGCGTGGGGCGCAGCTCAAGAACCGGCGACATCCGGCATTCCTGGAACCAGTTGTACGGGATCACGCTCGGTGAAATCTGGGGCACGGGCATCCGCACCGACCTGCGCTACTCGAAGTTCGACAGTTCCTTCGGCCGCGGCGACTATCGCGCCCTCTCGCTTTCGCGGCGCTTTGGCGAGGCCCTGCGTTGGGAGGTGCAGACGGGTTTCCAGAACTTCATTTCGCCCCTTGCCGCGCAGACTCACGGTCAATTCGTGAACACCTCGATGGACTGGTTCCTGGGACAACACTTCTTCCTCGAGGGCGGTTACACCTGGCAGCGCGGCGACCAACAGAACTATGACCAGTGGTTTATGGTCTTGGGCCGCAGATTCTGAAATGGGAGGACGGACCATGCAGTGCGTGAGAAGGCAAAAGGCGATATGGGGGCGGGCCCGGGCGGCGATGGCTATCATCGTTTTCCTGCTGCTGAGCGGCACCTGCTTCGCCTCAGAGCCCGTACCGATGCAGGAGCTTCTGCAACGCACCGGCAAGCTGGTGGAGGATTTCGTCAGCCAGCTCTCCGGGGTGAGGTGCAAGGAGAGCGTCAATCAAGTGAAGTTCGAGAAGAACGGAAAAGTGAAGTACAAAGCAGACTCCGCCTTCGATTCTCTGTTGCTGCTGCGGTTAGAAGGCGACAATCTGAGCGTCGAGGAGTCCCGCCAGGTCGAGCGTCAGTCGGGCCGCGCCCAGAACCCGCCGTTGCTCGTGACCAGCGGCTTCTCGACGCTCGCCCTGGTCTTTCATCCCTACTACCAGGCGAGCTTCGAGTTTCAGCAGCTGGACGACGAAGCTCTGGAGGGCAAGAGACACATGCGCGTGCAATTCCAGCATGTCCGGGGAATGCGCTCTCCGACCGCGCTGCAACTGCGCGGGCAAGAGTATCCGCTGGAACTCTCCGGGATCGCCTGGATCAACCCGGATACTGGAGAGATTGCGAAAATCCAAGCGGGTCTGCGGTCCAGCATGGAAGACCTCGGGTTGAAAGCTTTTCAAAGCGAAGTTCACTACGCCCCGGTTCTTTTCGCCGGCATCACGAAACCCTATTGGCTGCCCACGTCGGCCGTGATCGACGTCGAGACGCCGCGCCAGCACTGGCGAAACACTCACCACTTCGCTGAATACCGGCGATTCACAGTGAACGTCCAAATCAGCTCGGAGCGCAAGCCATGAGCGCACACGCCTCTGCCCCAACGATTGTTGCTCGTGCGCCTGCCGCGGACCCCGAGCGGCGCCACCGCCTCCGCCTGCGGATCGGGTGGATCCTGGTGGGCAGCCTGGTTCTCGTGCTGGCCGCCTACGGATTCGATTACTACTCCCTGAACGCGCAACACCGGCCCCTCTCGGCCAAGCATCAGACGTTGAGGCCGAGTGGCACGGTCGGCGTCCGGCTGGGGATGCTCGGTTTCCTATGTTTTATGGGCCTCTACCTCTATCCCTTGCGCAAGCGCTGGGCATGGCTCGGCAAGAAAGGAAGTTCCAAACACTGGCTCGACTTCCACGTCCTGCTCGGGCTGGCGGCCCCGCTTGTGATCACTTTCCACTCTTCATTCAAGTTCCACGGCCTCGCGGGGATGGCTTACTGGATCATGCTCGCCGTGTCCATGAGCGGTCTGGTGGGCAAATACCTGTTCGCGCAAATCCCGCGCAGCCTGAGCGCGGCAGAGCTGTCGCTGAAGGAATTGAAGGACGAGGAGGCAAAGCTTACGCAACAGCTCGCGGCGCAAAAGTTGCTCTCCGCGGCTACGCTTGCTCCCCTGTTTGAATTTCCCAGCGCGCAGCGGGTGGAAAGCATGTCGCTGCTTCTCGCGCTCGGGTCGATAATCGCCGTAGACCTGCGGCGGCCGTTCCGCGTGGCGGGGCTGCGCCGGCGCGCGCTAGGCCTGGGAGGAAAACTCGCCACACTGGGTGGCTTCTTGCCCACGCGGAAGCGGGAACTAGAGCAGGCGGTTCACGCCGCTAGGAAGCACTCCTCTCTTTCCCAGAACATCCTCTTCCTCTCGCGGTCGCAGCAGGTCTTTCGCCTCTGGCACGTCATACACCGGCCCTTCAGCTATTCCTTTTCGCTTTTAGCCAGCGCGCACGTCATCGTCGTGCTGCTGTTCGGATATATGTGAGGTTCGCAGAATATGGAAACTTTAATTGCCTTTTTCATTGCCCTGCTCATCACGTTCTTCTTTGTCAGGCGCTACGTCAAACAGTTGGCGGCCGCCCAGCAACCTGTCGCAAATGCGGGCGGGGCCGTCGCTGTCGGCGCCCCGATGAGCCTGCGGCCATGTCCGCGGTGCAGTAAGTCCATCCCCAAGAGCTCGACCTTCTGCCCGCTGTGCGGCGCCGCCCTGTCCATTTGGAACATCCATGTCGCCGCGGTGCAGAAGGAAGGCGCCAACACCGGCGAAAAGGGCAAGCCCAAGCCGGTCATCAACGCTACCCTCTGCGTCGGCTGCCACAGTTGCGTAGATGTCTGCCCGGAAACCGGCACACTGGCTATGGTCAACGGCAAGGCCATCTTGAGCGATCCCGACAAATGCACCGGCCATGCCAAGTGCGTTGAAGTCTGCCCCACGCAGGCGATCGTCCTCACCTTCGGCGACGCTCTCCAAACCGTAAGAGTGCCGAACGTGAAAGAGAATTTCGAGACCAACGTTCCGGGAGTCTTCATTGTCGGCGAATTGGGGGGAATGGGCCTGATCAAAACCGCCATCAATGAGGGCAAGCTCGTCATGGATCACCTGAGGGAGCGCCTGAAGCAGGACAAGGCGGGTCAAGCACCTTCGACCGCGGCGACCCAGGCGCCTTCGGCTGCGGCAGGTCACGCACCCTCGACTCCGGCTAGTCAGACACCGTCGACGGCGGCCGCTCCTGATCCAGATACCTACGACGTTGTGATTGTCGGGGCTGGCCCGGCGGGCTTGAGCGCCTCTCTCACCGCGCAACAGTACGAGTTGCGTTACCTTACCCTGGAGGCGGGCGAGTTGGCCTCCACTATTCGGCAGTATCCCCGACAGAAATTTTTGATGGCCGAGCCTGTGGAAATCCCCTTGTACGGCAGCCTCTACGTCGCCGACGGCACCAAAGAGACCCTGCTCACAGTTTGGGAAACCATTATTTCAAACACCGGGGTAAAAGTGCGAACCAACGAGGGCGTCCAACGCGTGCAAAAAAACGGCACAGGCTACTTCGTGGAGACACCCAAGGGTCGCTACCACACCCGCTTTGTGGTCATGGCCATGGGGCGCCGGGGAACGCCTCGGCGGCTGGGCGCGCCGGGCGAGGACTTGGCCAAGGTTGCCTATCGCCTGATCGAGGCTGACACCTACGAAGACCAGGATCTGCTCGTCGTTGGCGGCGGAGACTCCTCGATCGAGGCGGCTCTGGCCTTGAGCCGCTCCGGGAAAAACCGGGTGACGTTGTGCTATCGAGGCGATGACTTCAAGCGCGCCCGGGAACGCAACCAGCAAAACCTGGAAGCCGCTGAGAAGGAGAAGAAATTGCAGGTGTTTCGCAATACCAACGTGGCCGAAATCCGCGAGGATTCAGTGACGCTCGATTGCAAGGGCACACCCAAGAAGCTCCCCAATCATTTCGTGTTCGTTTTGATTGGCGGAGAATCTCCCGACGAATTCCTGCGCAAGATTGGCATCGAAATCGTTGAAAAAGCCATCACTGCGCCCGCCACTACCGATTTTTCTAAGGTGTGATAGGCCCGGAGGCACTCGTCCAGAGCCAAGCGTCACGCTTGTTGTTCCCCCTTCGCAGGGTGCTGAAAAGTGTTTGGCGGTGGTGTCAATAGACACACGACTCCGCGGGCGAGAGCGTTATTCTGTCTTCCTCTGTCTTCGGGGAAGCAGAGCAGCGTTCGTCGTCGCCCGCGTGCCGTGCCGCTCAAAATGACAGTCTGACGGTTTCAGGCTAAGGCTCGGTTGCCCGTTACTGCTTCCGCTTCTCGGTGGTCTCCTTCATTGCTGGTGCTTTGGGTTTAGTGCGTGCACCGGCCAATGCCACGGCAGGTTTCGGGTTCCAGAACTCGGGCGCCGCCGCAACGAACTCCTCCGGGGGATTGCTCAGTTCGGGAGAGAACCGGTAGAGTGCCGACTCGGTGCTTTCCACGGACTCCGCGTTCACCTGCAAGTACTTCTTGTAGCCTTCCTCGCCCAGAATTTCGTGTATGGTAGGGTTGTTGTCGAAGCCGGCCAGCGAACTCCGCAAGGTCGAAATATAGAAAGTAGTGCCCTTGGTTCCCTCAACCGCCTGGGAAACGAACAGGGGCTGCGTATTCTCAACTTTTTCAGCCGCGACTTTGGCCTCTTTCAGCAGTGCCTCGAAATCGGCAACGTGTCCGGGACGCACACGTACCGCAGTGGTGCGCAACACTCGCGATCCGCCCATCAATTGCGCGTAGGCCGCCGCATCCTTAGGGGGTTTCCGGCTCAGGTCGAAACGCCGGCGGCGCAATTCGGTTCGCGATGTTGCCAGGCAGTTCTCCCAGTCGTGCAGTATTTTTTCGGCCGCGTCCTTGCCGTACGCCTTATGGAGCGCGCTCATGAAGGTCTCGCTGGCCTTATCGATATCCGCGTAATTCTGACGGAAGCTCACGAACACAAACGTGTCGCCCTCGCCATACATCGTCTCAGAAGCCAGCCAGTGGTCGCCGTTGTGGCGCCGATTCGCTTCGACAATCTTCTTCGCGATCGCGTTAAACTCCGCGACTTTTTCTGGCTTTGTCTTGACTGTGTACACGTCGAGGTAATCTCCCTGCGCTTGGATTGCTACGGGCGCCGCCAGCAGCACGGTGACACCCAAGGCCCAAAACACTCTCCGAAGCATAACCGCCTCCTTGGTTCAAAATTCCGGTAACGGTAACGGACTCTACACCCGGGCATGAGTCGGGTCAAGCCTGCGCCGAGGCCAAGTGATACGATCATCGCCCGATCTCCTGATTGACAAGTCGGATCGCGCGAAGGGCGCGGCTGGGTAGCCCGATGGCGGGTGCTCCCCCTACGCGAGCAAACTAGTGACTCTGAGATTCCTCGTCGCCCGCCGTGGCGGGCCCTCAAAATGACAGTCTCACGGAGTTTTTCGGCAGCTTAACTTAGGGGGAG
>QHYU01000060.1 GCA_003224235.1 Acidobacteriota bacterium | reverse complement strand
AGAAAGGTTCGAAGATATGCGACCGTATCTCGGGCAAAATCCCCGGACCGTTATCGGCGATCTCAACCACGACGCAATTGTCCTCGCGATAGGTTCGAACTCGAAGCTCGCCTTTACCGCCCATGGCGTCAATGGCATTGTCGATGATGTTGGTCCAAACCTGATTCAGCTCGCTGCCGAATGAATTCACAAGAAGTGGAACGCGCTGGTAGTCGCGCTGCACGACTACTCCGCGTTTGAGCTTGTGGTTCAGGATGGTAAGCGTAGTTTCCAGGCTTTTCACGATATCGACGTTTTGGATGGGCGTCTGGTCCATGAAGGTGTATTCCTTGATGGCACGGACCAGGTCTGAGATTCGCGACGTACCGCTCTCGATTTCGTTCAGCAGGGTTGCGACTTCCACCGAAGCAGCGATCCTCACCAGGGCGGCTCGGGCGGTATCTGAATCGAGGATGGCGAACAACGATTCGAGCGCTTCCGGCTTGACGTTCTTGCGCGCGAGATCGGCCGCCATTTGCCACAAGTCGTTCTGCCCGTGACTGCGCAGCAAGGAATCAATGTGGTCTTCGAGGTCACTGACGGCTAGCGGATCGGGCGGAACTTCGCTGCTTTGGACGAAGGAGGCTTCCAGCTTTTCGATTTCTGATTTCTGGGCAGCGGTGAGGTCGCGCCTGCCCAATTCGTGACTTGCGTCGCGGATTTTTGTGAGGACGTCGCGCAACTGGCTTGTGGCGCGCTTAGCGGCGGAAGCTGGATTGTTGAGTTCATGCGCGAGTCCTGCCGAAAGTTTTCCTAAAGAAGCCAAGCGGTCGCGTTGCTGCTCCAGGCGCGTGGTTTCGCGAATTCTATCGGACATCAGGCCGACGAGACGCTGGGTCAGCTCGGGCATCTTCTGCACAAGATCGGGAAAAAGTGAAGAAGGAAAACGCAGGACGCGGGCCTCAGTGACTGCTCGGGCGCCCACGGCAAACTGCTTCATTCTGGAGAAGGGCAGCACCCCGGTCACGTCGCCCGGCTTCATCGCGATCACCACGGTTTCGCCACCGATTTCGCCGCGCGCCTGGAGTTGTCCTTCCAGGACAACAAACATGGCGTCCGCCGGATCGCCCTGGCGAAAGTATGTGTCACCCGCCTTGAGACGCAGCTCTTCCGCCTGCCCGATGAACCAGGCAATCTGATCGTCGGGCAGATCGACGAAAACCGGGACGCGGAGCAGTTCCGCTTTTTCGACCATTTATACCTTGCTCAAATATTGATGGATGAACTGTACCGCCACCGACCCTTCACCGACTCCGGAAGCCACCCTTTTCACCGAACCATGCCGCACATCGCCTACCGCAAAAAGACCGGGAACATTTGTCTCCAGCAGGAATGGATCTCTGTCGAGCGCCCAGCCCTTGGGGCGCTGCCCGTCTCGTATAAGGTCGGGACCCGTCAGGATGAACCCGCGTTCGTCGCGCTCGACGACATTTTCCAGCCAGTCGGTTCGCGGCAGCGCTCCAATAAAGATGAACATCGCACTCGCCGGCACGCGCTCTACTTTGTTGGTATCCGAACAAAGGACGGAAAGCTCTTCCAGATGCGCTTCGCCATGCGCCTCGGAGACGCTGGCGTGCGGCCAAAGCTGAATGTTGGGCGTCTCCTTGATTTGGTCGATCAGATACTGGGACATCGTGCTCGATAGAGAGCCCCCTCGCACGACAATTACCACGCGGTCTGCGTACTTCGCGAAGTTCATTGCGGCTTGACCCGCTGAATTCGCGCCGCCTATCACGTAAATGATTTCGCCCTTGCAGGACAGAGCTTCCGTGGCACCGCCACCGTAGTAGATACCCGCCCCCTGCAACCGATCGATTCCCGGGGCTTTGAGTCGCCGCCACTGTACTCCTGTGGCGATCATCAAGGCGTGGCAGGAGATCTCATTGCTGTCCGCCAACTTGATGAACCGGTAAGACCCTTCGGTTCGCACGCCGACAGCTTCCTGCGGCGACAGGATTTCCACTCCAAAACGCTGGGCCTGCACCACCGCGCGCCGGGCCAGATCGCCACCACTGAGCCCCATCGGAAATCCGAGATAATTCTCGATGCGGGAACTCATTCCTGCCTGACCACCCGGGGCTTCGCGCTCGATCATCACCGTGTGCAGGCCTTCCGATGCGCCATAGACAGCAGCAGCCAGGCCAGCCGGCCCTCCACCCACGATCGCCAGGTCATAAAAGCTGGTTTGCGCGCGAGTCCGCAACCCAACCCTTTGAGCGACTTCCGCCGGGATGCTCTCAAGAAGTCTTGTGCCGTCCGGGAAGAGTACGACCGGAAGGCTAGAGGCCTCCGTGCCTAGCGCTTCCAGAAGACGTTTGGTCTCCGGGTCATTGGCGGAAAGCTCCACGTCAACCCACTGATAGGGAACGCGGTTACGCGCCAGGAAGTCCCGCAACTCATACGACCGGGGCGACCAGCGTGTCCCCAATACCCGGATTCCTTCGAATGTTGGCCGGTAGGAAGCGCGCCAATCATCGAGCAAATCATCCAATTGCGGGTAGAGGTGCTCGGTGGGAGGATCCCACGGCTTCAGGAAAAAGTAGTTGATATTGGCTTGATTGATGGCGCTGATCGCAGCGTTCGTGTCGGCATAGGCGGTGAGCAATGCCCGCTTCGCCTCGGGGAAGATCCGCATTCCTTCCTGTAGAAATGCGACACCATCCATGTGAGGCATGCGCTGGTCAGCAAGAAGCAGGGCCACGCTGTCGTTGCGCACCTTCAACTGCTTCAAAAGGGTAAGTGCTCCCTCGGGAGAAACGCTTCCTATCACGCGGTATTCGGCGCCGTACTTTGACCGCAAATCGCGCTCGATCGCCCGCAGGACATCGGAGTCGTCATCCACACTCAGCAAGATTGGTTTCGCCATGATCGGTCCAGTCTTGGTACAAGAGGTGATTCTATACTTCTGGGCCGCTTAAACAAGCCGCGCACCTTCGACCCACCCTCACAAGGCGAGGATGGGGCACCCCC
Source organism: Acidobacteriota bacterium (assembly GCA_003224235.1). GTDB lineage: Bacteria > Acidobacteriota > Terriglobia > Acidiferrales > UBA7541 > QHYU01. Next base: position 26,041 of record QHYU01000060.1, on the reverse strand, counting down.
GGATGCCCCTACCATCGGTCACAGGTGTTGAGCTCGCCTTCGCGGAGTTTGCCGGGACTGGGCCAGCCTTGATTACATTTGTGAGATAAGAGCCCGCGGGTACTCTTTCCTCCGCACGTTGATCCCTTCGGGTGCCCCATCCTCGCCTTGTGAGGGTGGGGCTGTCATTTCGAGTCCGCCAGGAGGCGCACCACAACTCCGGATTGCCGAATTCAACCAGAAGTCCAGCCGTGCTCCGTCAGGCGGGTTGCTGGTACAGGCCGATCACGTTTCCTGACGGGTCGCGGAACCTCGCAGTGATCTCGGGCGCGTCCACGCCGATGGGCTGCACGATCTCGCCCCCGTTGGCGACGACGGCGTCAAGAGTGGCGGCCACGCTGTCGACCATGATGTAAAACAAGAGGCCGGGCTTTGCGGTGGGCGGGCGCCCAAGTACCCAGGTTCCGCTCACTTCCCCGGCCGTATCGTCAAAGGAGATGCTGGCATCACCGCGTTTCCGGATGTTCCAGCCGAAGACCTGTTTGTAGAAGTCGGAAGAACGCGCAATGTCAGCCGCGGGAATCTCGATGTAGCAGATCTTGCCGTTCGCAAGCGTGGGAGGCATCAGTCTTCCCTCAGAGCGGTGGGATTCTAACGGGAAGCCGCACATATAGCAACCCGGGCTTCACAGTGCATCAGGCGCAATCGGAACTAGCGATTCCTCGCAAGTTGCGTCGTTGACATTTGTTTGGTTTGCGGTTGCAAGGCGTGTTTCCGCTCCGGCCAGCGGTTTGCTACACTCCGGCAGCGAGCGAGTCTTCCGCCACGGTTGGGGTAGACTGGGCGAGACGCTTGAGACTGAGCAGGGAGGCCGCGATGAGCCGGCAAGGAACATTTCGGTGGGGACTCGTCATGTTTTGCGTGGCAGCGCTGGGCGGGACCCCAGGCCGGGCGCAGGAACACTACGAGGTGACCATGGAGCGCGGCGTTCCGGCGAAGATGCGCGACGGCGTCACGCTCTACGCCGACATTTATCGTCCGAAGGCGGATGGCAAGTTCCCCGTCCTACTCACGCGCACGCCGTATGACAAGCGAAACTCCGCGGACTTTCCATTGCGGGGCGCGGCGCGCGGCTATGTGTTCATCGTCCAGGATGTCCGGGGCCGCTTCACCTCGGAAGGCGAGTGGTATACGTTCAAGTATGAGTCGCAGGACGGCTATGACACAGTCGAGTGGGCCGCGGCGCTGCCGTATTCCAACGGCAAAGTGGGAATGTTTGGCGGCTCCTACGTCGGAGCAACGCAGGTGCTAGCTGCGATCGCTCAGCCGCCGCATCTGGCTGGCATTTTCCCGTTCATCACGGCTTCCAATTATCATGACGGCTGGACCTATCAGGGCGGCGCGTTCGAGCAGTGGTTCAATGAGTCGTGGGCGTCGGGACTGGCGCAGAACACGCTGGATCGGCGCCTCAGAGCGAGCACGAATGCGATGAATTGGAAGGACAAGCTTCCACTCACTTCCTATCCCGTGCTGGAGCCGGGCGGCGCCGAGGGCCTGGCATCCTATTTTGCAGACTGGCTCGAACATCCCGCTTACGACAATTACTGGAAGCGGTGGTCCATTGAAGATCATCACGACAGGATCGAGGTACCCGCGTACAACGTGGGCGCTTGGTACGACATCTTTCTCGGCGGCACGCTGCGGAACTACGTGGGCCTGAAAGCGCATGGAGGGAGTGAGGCAGCTCGCCACGGCCAGCGCTTGCTCATTGACGTTGGCGGTCATGCAGGGCCGGGGCCAAAAGTCGGCGAAGTCGACTTCGGCTCACAACTGCCGATCGACCTCGAGGGAGTCATCCTGCGCTGGTACGACCACGTCTTCAAGGGCATCCACAACGGCGTCGAACGGGAACGGCCGGTGAAGATTTTTGTGATGGGGAGAAACGTCTGGCGCGAGGAAGACGATTGGCCGCTGGCGCGCGCGAGAAATACGCAGTTCTATCTGCACTCTTCCGGCAAAGCAAACTCACTCCAGGGCGACGGATCGCTCAGCACGGAAGCTCCGAAGGCCGAGGCCAGCGATCATTTTGTGTACGATCCTGCGGACCCGGTGCCGACGCGAGGAGGCCAGCTGTGTTGCGATCCTGTGCATCTTGCCCCTGGCGCCTTCGACCAGCGCCCGGTGGAATCCCGCAGCGACGTCTTGGTTTACACGACGCCCGCGTTTCAGGAGGAGTTCGAGGTGACCGGCCCGGTGACCTTGGAGCTGTACGTCACCTCATCGGCCGTGGACACGGACTTTACGGCGAAGCTGGTGGACGTGTGGCCGAACGGATTTGCGCAGAATCTTACAGAGGGCATCCTGCGGATGCGCTATCGCAAATCGCAGGAGAAGGCGGAGCTGATGAAGCCGGGAGAAACTTACAAGGTCGCAGTTGACCTCTGGGCCACAAGCAACAACTTCCTGGCAGGCCACAAGTTGCGTCTGGAAATCTCGAGCAGCAATTTCCCGCGCTTCGACCGCAACCTCAACACGGGAGAAGAACCAGAGCACGCGTCACGCTTCTCGAAAGCAACAAACACAATTGTTCACGACCGCGAGCATCCTTCGGCGCTGATTCTGCCTGTGGTGCCGCGCTAGCTTTTCTCAGCCGACTTCTGCAACTCGGCGTCTCGCGTCAGTAAAAAACCATTCCGCCATCCACGTTCAGAGCCTGCCCCGTAATGGCGCTGGCCTGGCCGGAAACCAGGAAGAGCGCGGGTGTTCAGCGAAGACACCAGAAACTAGGTTGTGATTTTTTGCTTTCCCAAGAGTCGCAAGCAAGGTGGCCTTGGCAACGGTAGGCCCGCGTTTTGGGAATCACCGCTTTCTGCCAGCGGTTCGACCAGCATGTGAAAACCCCAGCCCCCATACACGTAGAAGCTGCCGACATCCATCGTCAAAGTCAGTGCTGAAATCCACAAACTGGAATTCTTCCAGGGTCCACGACAACGTTGCATATTTGCAGGACATATATAAGAGGGGCACGATCCTGCTTTCATATCGAGAGTCGTTCAGGGCATATAGAAGCTCACGTTTTACCCATTTTGAAGTGACGGAATGAGGCGAAAGAACAAGTACGAACCAATCGCATCGAGCCAAAGCCTTTCCGATCTCATCATGCCATTGTTTCGCCCCGACTATATTGGTCGAACTGTGCCAGACAGGCACGCCATGAGCCCGCAAGACGCGGACGAGTTTGTCCACGAAACTTCGGTCTCTGCTAGAGTGTGACAGGAAGGCTTCCTGCGGGAGAGCGCTATGTCTGGGACTTATCAACCCGGCGGTCACGAGCCTTTCTTTAGGGCACTGACGATGCGTCTACTGATTTCTAGTGAGTTCTTGCCCGCATGGAAGATCTGAAACTTCTTGAGAATCCAGGGGATTTCCTTTGTTGGTCGGACGACAACGGGGAAGAGTCTTCCGCTATAGTTCGGGTCTCCGAGAGCATATGCAATCTCGCGACGCACCCACTGCGATCTCACGGAGTCGGGCGACAGAAGCACAACCATCGCCTTTGACTCTTTAAGTGCCTCTCCGATTTTGAGGGACCAGTTGTCACCGGGAAATAAGTTCTGGTAGGGGTCCCATACTTCGTACCCTTGTTTTGAAAGTTGCGAAGCCAGACCTTTCGCAAATTCCATGTCAGAATCTGCATAGCTGAGGAAAACCCGCATAATCTGTATCGGACGCTCGCTGGAGATCTGAAACTACAAAGCTATTGTACCGCAGGAGGTCGAAGTTTCTGAAATCTTACAGCACCGCTCCTCGAACCGCGGCCACATAGGGCCATATCGAAGAGCCCAATGCAAGCTTGCCGCGCTCGAGAGCACGGCACTTTCGCTTTTCCTGATCGGAGACTGAATTTCTCCCTGCTGTCAGTAAAAAACCATTCCGCCGTCCACGTTCAGAGCCTGCCCCGTAATGGCGCTGGCCTGGCCGGAAACCAGGAAGAGCGCGGCGGCAGCTATCTCCTCGCTGGTCTGCGCCCGCCCCTGGAGGACCTCTTCCAGAAAATCAGAGAGTTGCTGTTCCGGGTTGACCCCCAGGCGGTCGGCCAGGATGCGGCCCAACTCCTGGGACATCTTTGTCTCGGTGACCGGGCCGGGGCAAAGGGCATTCACTCGGATTCCTCTTTGTGCCGCCTCGGCTGCCACTACGCGCGTTAGCCCGAGGAGTCCTGCCTTCGCCGCTGCATAGGGTGACCCCCAAGCGAAGGCGGCCTTTGCGGCAGTGCTGGAAATATTCAGGATTGCGCCGGAACCTCGGTCGTACATCTGCGGCAGCACCAGGCGCGTCAGCATGTAAGCTGCCCGCAGGTGTACGGCCAACACCTGGTCCCACTCTTGGGGCGTAATTTCTTCTACCGGCTTCACCGGGCCATAGTGGCCGGCATTGTTGACGAGGATGTGGATGCCGCCGAACTTCTCCTGGGCCGTGGCGACGATCCGGGCACAGTCCGCTTCACGCGAGACATCGGCGGCCAGCCATGCCGCGCAACCTCCAGCCTGTTTGATCTCTCGCGCTACGCCCTCAAGTTCAGTTGCTGTGCGCGACGCGACCAGTACCGCCGCGCCTTCGGCGGCAAAGCGCTGAGCAATCGCGCGTCCAATTCCTCGACCCCCGCCGGTAACCACTGCCACCTGCCTATCCAGCAGCATGACCCCTCCCGAAGCTGACACCTGCCATCGGCCAAGCTCCGCAGAATAGCATCTAGGCTTTGAGGTGCAAAAGCCTAGCGCATCCTCTGGAAGTCGTCTCCTAAATGCTACGGGGCTCGTTAGCGTCACGGCACAGCTTCAACCCGTTCCGCGATACGCCAGCAAGAATCAGGGCTCTTAAAGCCCCTTAGATGGCTCGCCCAAAGGCAATTGGCCCGAAGCGAGCGACCAAGTATATTCGGCCGCCGCCGCAACCATTCTGGGACGATGCCTAAGCTATGCAAATCAGGGTTTTCACACAGACTCTTTAAACCGAGCCGAAAAGGCTGCTTAGAACGATAGGCTTGGCTGCCCCATTCTCGCGTAGCGAGCCTTCTCTTCCGGTGGCCCGCCGAAACACGCATGGCAGGAAGCCTTGGGATGAAGTATGATAGGCTGTTTTTGTGGGACTAAAGGACAAAGAATGAACCATATTCAGAGCAGGGCAGATGGAGGCCGGATAGACGGTGGCAAGATGCTGTTGCGAGTCCGTCCGCGAGGCTTTTGTGCCGGAGTGGTCCGCGCGGTCGATATCGTCGAGCTGGCCCTGGAGGCCTACGGCCCACCGGTGTACGTTCACCACGAGATTGTTCACAATCGCTATGTGGTGGACCAACTCCGCCAGCGCGGCGCAATTTTTGTCGAAGCGGTGTCGGAGGTGCCGCAGGGCGCGGTGCTGGTCTTCAGCGCCCACGGAGTCCCGCCGACGGTGCGGGAGGAAGCCAAGGCCCGGAGCCTACGCGTGATTGACGCCACCTGCCCGCTGGTAACCAAAGTGCACCTGGAGGCGCTCAAGTTTGCTCGTGAGCAGAGAACCATCATTCTGATCGGCCATCGCGACCATCAGGAGATCGTGGGCACCTCTGGCGAGGCGCCGGAGCGGACCATTGTGGTCGATAGCGTCGAGGCTGTAGACCGGCTCGAGGTAGACGACCCCAACCGCCTCGCTTATCTCACGCAGACGACGCTTAGCCTGTACGACACCCAGGAGATTGTGGCGCGCCTTCGGCAGCGGTTCCCGACGATTGTCGGCCCGGCCTCAGACGACATCTGCTACGCCACGCAGAATCGTCAGGAGGCGGTCGAGGAGATGGCGCGAGATCTGGACCTGATTCTGGTGGTGGGTTCGCCGAACAGCTCGAATTCCAATCGCCTGGTGGAAGTGGCGGAGCGGGCTGGGGTACCCGCGCGGCTGATTGACGACTCCAGCGGCATCCGGCCCGAATGGCTCGAAGGAGTGCGCCGGGTGGGCTTAACGGCCGGGGCCTCGGCTCCCGAGGTGCTGGTTGAGCAAGTCAGCGAGCGACTGGCCGGACTGGGTTACACCGACCAGCGCGACCTGGATCTCATCCGGGAGGACGTGCGCTTCACCTTGCCGCCGGAACTCGCTACTGTCGCGCGGGGCAGCAGGAGGGCCTAGGTGCGTGCCACCGAGGCATCCGGGGCCGCAACCCGAGTCCCACAAATATAGGAGTACGTTTTTGACGGTCAAGATCGTCCGTCAGCCGAAGAAGATTGCCCTGATCGGCGCTCCGACCAGCGCTGCGGCGCTTCGGGCCGGACACGAGCGGGCCCCGGCGGCGCTGCGCGCCGCCGGGCTGGTCGAGCGTTTGCAAGCGGTGGGCTACGAAGTCGCGGATGTGGGCGATTGCGCGCCGCAACTTTACCAGCCTGATGACGAGCATCCCCGCGCGCGCAATCTCCCTGCCATCCTGGCGGCGCTGAACGAGCTGAAGCCTCGCGTCGAGCACGCTGTCAAGTCGGGGGCGCTGCCGTTGATCCTGGGCGGCGATTGCATCATCGCGCTCGCCACTATCGCCGGCGTCCGCCGGTACTACCACAAAGTCAGCCTGGTGTGGATGGATCGCGACGCCGACCTGAACGTGCCCGCCACCACGCCATCGGGCTGTGTGGATGGCATGGCCGTGTCGCACATTATCGGGCGGGGCGCGCCAGAGCTGGTGCGCTTCTGGACTGAGCCGCCGCTGGTGCGCGAGCCCGATGTTGCGCTGTTCGGCGTCGATCGGCTTGACGCGCCGGAGGTGGAGCTACTGGCGCACTCCCCGCTCCGCCGCCATATGGCTGCCGACGTGCAGCACCAGGGCCCTGCCGTCGCTGCGGAAGCCGCGCTCGAACGCATCCACGCTCTCAGCCACGAATTTGTTCTGCACCTCGATGTGGACGTCATCTCCGCTGAGGATTTCCGCGCCACCAATTACGCTGCCTCGGGCGGCCTGCGCTTGGAAGAAGTCCGCCAAGCGCTTGACGTCTTCGCGCGGCAGAAAAACCTGGCTGCGGTCGAAATGACCGTTTACAACCCAGAGCTTGACGCTGACGGGAGCGCGGCCCGGCTTCTTGTGGACTTGCTTGTCTCATCTTTGGCTGGACGCCTCACCGCGTTTGCCTCGGCGGAGAGCACGCCCGCGGCTGCCGCACCTGTCGAGGTCCCGCTGGCATCCAAGGTAGCATCACCCGCAGCTGCAATTGCACCTGCCGCATCGGAGTCCCAGGCGGCAGATCCCCTTGCCGCTGCCGCGGCAACCACACCCTCCACTGAGACAACCTCGGCAAACGAAGCTTCTGTTTCCTCCGCGAAGGCTGGCAGAGACTCACCGCCGGGGCCTGCTGGCGAAACGAGTGAGTCCGTAAGTTCTGAGTCGCAGGCCGAGCCGGAGTCATCAGGCTCCTGATCGTCCGCTCCACACGATCCCTGGACGATTTCCCCGACGCGGTTTCTCTTTCTCAAGGAAGCATCTCAGCGTGGTAGAGCGTTCGCGTATGCCGGATCGTGGCCACGATCAGCATCAGCGCCATGCCAACGATGCCCACGGCGCCACCCACGTCAAACAAACGATATTCTCCTCCTATGAGCTTTACGGTCGAGGAGTCGGAGAAGTACAGCACAAGGTTTCCGATGGCCAGAACGAGGCGCAGTTCGGTGGGACCAAATATCCAAAACGAGAGATGAAACGTCCCAATTGTATAGGTGGCCAGATAGACCTCGATGGAAAGCATGTAGAACACAATCAGCAGACCCGCCGCAATAGCTGTGCTCATGTAGCCGGAAAATGCCAGGCCAGACGTCAGAAAGAGCCCACCGAACGTGTCGCTCACATGGTCCACGTAGAATCCGTAGCGAGGCCGTTGGCGATTACGCACGCGCGCCAAGGTCCCGTCGAGGCTGTCGCCAAACCAGTTCACGGCGAGAAACAGGATCACCAGAAGCAGTCCCAGCCGGTTCCACCGCGCGTACCAATAGCAAAGCCCCGCTAAGAACATGCCAGTCGCACCGAGCACGGTCAAATGGTCGGAATTGACGCGCGTTGGCATGCGTTCGGCCATCCACACCAGGCATCGCTTCTCGAGTTTGGAAAGAATGCTGAGCTGTGCGCGCTCCGCTTGCTGGAAGCCCGCGTTGTCCATGGCAGCCTCCCTTGGTAAGCGTTTTGCTCGGGAGCCTGTTCGCTCAGCCGGCGTTATTTCCGGCGGAGGCCTCCCGCTCTTCAACAACGGTTATCAGATCAGCTTTCAGTTTTGGTCGCTGCGGTTTGGAAAGATGATCAGATTCACCCTATTCCAGCCTCACAAAATCAGTGGCCTACAGCAGTGAATACCGCCTCGTAAGCTGCCGTCGAAGGTGGACTGGCGAATCGATGCCAAGGGCAAGTGGGTGATACCGGGCCTGGTCGATGCGCACGTTCACTTTTTCCAGTCAGGAGGGCTCTACACGCTGCCGGGCGCGATTGACCTGAGAACCCGGATGCCATATGCGCAGGAAGTGGCGCGGATCAAGCAGCGCCTGCCGTACAAGCCTCATTTGCGAGAGACTCGGCGCTAACCGGCGTGGCTTGCCATCTTGGCCTATCCAAGCTCCTTCTGTTGTGTGAATCTGCGATCACTGAATCGAGAACTTGTAGATCGTCTGAGAATGAAAAACCGCTCCCGGGCGCAGAATCGCGGACGGAAAATTCGCATGGTTCACCGAGTCTGGGTAATGCTGCGTTTCGAGGCAGAGGGCGCCGTATTTCTTGTACGCAACACCGTGCTTGCCGATGATCGTCCCATCGAGCCCGATAGCGGAGTAAAACTGCACACCGGGCTCCGTCGTCCAGACCTCCATCTGACGCCCCGATGAGGGCTCGGAAACGCGCGCGGCGAGTCGCAGCTTTCCCGGTTCGCCGTTGATTACAAAGTTGTGATCGTAGCCGCCGATGTCCTTGATCTCGCTGATGTGGGCGCCAATCGCGGTGGGTTTAGTGAAATCGAGCGGCGTTCCTTTTACCGAGCGAATCTCTCCGGTGGGGATCAGGGTTGAGTCGACAGGCGTGTACTGGTCGGCGTTGAGGTAAAGCACGTGGCCAAGAACGTCACTGCCCGCGCCCGCGAGATTGAAATAGCTGTGATTGGTGAGATTAACTGGCGTAGCTTTCTCGGTTTTAGCCGAATAGTCGATCTTCACTTCGTTTGCGTCGGTGAGCGTATAGGTGACCGAGACGGAAAGATCGCCTGGGAAATTTTCTTCCCCATCCTTGCTCAAGTAGCTGAAGCGCACGGCAGCGGCATGGGATTCCCGGAGCGACTCCGCCTTCCATACGCGGCGATCGAACCCGACTTTTCCCCCATGCAGGGAGTTCGGGCCATTGTTGGTAGCGAGGGTGTATTCCTTGCCGTCGAGAGTGAACCGGCCTTTCGCGATGCGGTTGGCGTAGCGGCCGATGGTGCCGCCGAAATGCGGGTGAGGGCCGCGATAGCTCTCTAGATTGTCGAAGCCGAGAACTACGTCGTCCAACTCGCCCTTCCGGTCGGGCACGCGCAGCTCCGTCAGGGTAGCACCATAGGTAATGACCCTGGCCATTGCCCCCTTTGCATTACGAAGAGTGAACGATTCGATGACGGTGCCGTCATCCAGAGTGCCGAAGTTGCTTCGCTCCACGCTGGCCTCCCCACTCTTCCGGCTTTGTGTCTGCGTCGCTGGTGTCGCAGCCAGGAAATTGCCTGCCAAGGCGATCCCGACAGCCAGGATTGAAGCCGTCTCTCGAGTGCGCATCCTTTCTCCTCCTCGTCGGCTCCCCCCAATCGACAATGCGTTCGCCACTCTGCGTTGTACCACAAACCGCTCTGCAATCGCACTCATTGGAACGCCGGTCCCGGCATCAGCCAGGACTGCCTATCTGAGGTCGCTCGAAGTTTAGAAGGCACGCGAAGTCAGTGGCTTGCAGGCTGTGGCGACCGGGGCATTGTGAGGCACCGGAGATACGCGTACGCCGATGCTCTCTCACTTGGTCGGATATTGGATGGTCGGACTCCCGCTCGGGTATTTCCTGTGCTATCGACTCAGGTGGGGAGCGATAGGACTCTGGGCCGGACTGTGTGTCGCGCTGATCCTCATCGGCCTGGTTTTGCTGGGGGCCTGGCACAGAAAAGTGCGCGCGCACGCTCGCGCGGCTGCCGGCACTTGATGCCGGTGTGGGCCATCTCGAAGCACATTGCAGATTTACAACTGCTCTTTATCGCCGCGGAGCACCTCGCGCACGGTTCGAGCCAGGCTGCTCCGCGTGAACGGCTTTGTGAGCAGCACCTCGTCTTGCTGTAATTCCCCTTGCCGGACCGAAGCGTATTCTGTGTACCCGGACATGTAAATCACTTTCATCTCGCGACGCAGCGGCGCCAACCGGGCCGCCAACTCCCGGCCGCTCATGGCCGGCATCACCATGTCGGTCACCAGCAGGTGAATGGGTCCCGGGTGACGCGAGGCGATTTCAATTGCCTGGACTCCGTCCTTGGCCTCGAGCACCGTATAACCGCACATGCCTAGAAACTCCCGGGCCACCTCTCGCACGTCGCGCTCGTCCTCCGCAAGCAGGATGGTCTCCGAGCCCTGGGGAAGCTCCCCGGCAAGCTGAGCAGGCCGCGAAGGTTCGACGGGCTCCTCCACACGTGGCAGGTAGATCTTCAAGGTTGTGCCCCGCCCGGGCTCGCTGTACACCCAGATGTATCCGCCGCTTTGCTTCACTACGCCGTACACGGTAGCCAGGCCCAACCCGGTTCCCTTGCCTTTCTCTTTGGTGGTGAAAAAGGGCTCGAAGATGTGGGACTGGGTTTCGGCGCCCATTCCGATCCCGTTGTCGGTGACTGCCAGCATCACGTGACGTCCGGGGACCAGTGGCGGATGGCGTCGCGCATAAGCCTCATCTAACTCAACATTGGCTGTCTCGATGACCAGCTTGCCGCCTCGCGGCATGGCGTCGCGGGCGTTCACGGCCAGGTTCAGAATCACCTGCTCCATTTGACCCGGGTCGGCCTTCACATGAGCCAGTCTGGGTTCAACTTGGATGCTCAGTTCGATGTCCTCGCCTATCAGACGCGGCAGCATCTTACCCATCTCGGCCACCACGGCGTTCAAGTCGATCACCTTGGGCTGCAAGACCTGCATGCGGCTGAAAGCCAGCAACTGCCGGGTCAACCCCGCGGCCCGATCCGCCGCCTTCTGGATCTGTTCGACTTTGCGATAGTGCCAATCGTCGGCTCTCAGGCGATCCAGCAACAGTTCGGTGTGGCCCCTGATGACCATCAGCAGATTGTTGAAGTCATGCGCCACTCCGCCCGCGAGGCGTCCCACCGCCTCCATCTTCTGCGCTTGGCGAAGCTGATGCTCCAGCAGGCGCTGTTCGGTTACGTTCTCGGCAATCAATTCGTAACAGGCGGCGCCTGCTGCGTCCCGAACCGGCCGGCCGCTCAACCGCACGGTGATGGGCGTGCCGTCCTTGCGCTTCCACCCGACCTCCACGCCGACGAGCCTTTCGGGATGTTCTTGGAGGATTCGGGTGCGCTCGCCCGGATCACGATAGACATCGTGGTCCAGACTCACCGCCAGCAACTCGGCCTCCGAGCCGTAGCCCAGCATCTCCACCAAGGCCGGATTGACGTCGAGCAATTTGCCATCAGCGCTGACTCTGCAAATGCCGTTAGGCGCTCCTTGCACCAGCGATCGGTAGTTCGCCTCCGAGCGCCGCAACGCCTCCTCGGCCCGCTGCCGCTCGGTGATATCGCGCGTCACCGCTAGACACACAAACAAATCGCCGGGTTCGCTCGGAAGGGGAACGGCGTACGTTTCCATCCACCGGCGCGTGCCTTTCAGGCTGGTTAACTCGAACTCCATTTGGCCCCGATGTCCCTTGCAAACGCTTTCGGTAAAGGCGCGAAATCCATCGCGATATTCCGGGCACACCAGGTCGTAGACCGATCGCCCGATCAGCTCCGAAGCGCTTTCGGCTTCGATCATGGCCAAACCTGCCGGGTTCATCTCCAGCAGCGTGCCGTCGGGCGCGAGTAGTTTGACGCATTCAGGTTCGGTTTCAATAATGGCGCGCAGACGAATCTCGCTGGCCCGCAAAGCCTCTTCGGCTTGTTTTCGTTCGATGGCCAGAGCGACTTGGCCTCCCACCGAAGCTAGGAATTCCAAATCGCGATCGGTGTACGCCCGCTCGTCTTCATAGTGCTGGACCACCAGCACGCCCATGGTTTTCGATGGTGTGCGGAGCGGGACGCCCAGCCAAGCCGGCGAGGGAGCCCCCACCAGCTCGATTTCACCTTGCTGCGCGAGACGCTCGAAAACCACTCGGGTGAATAGCATCGGGCGGCCGGTGCGAAACACGTACGCGGCGGGCCTTCTGCCCAAGTCCATTGGCGGCGGGGCGGGATGGAACTGATCGGTGTAGAAGGGGAAATGAAACATCCCAGTGTTCGCATCGCGGAGCGCAACAAGACAGTTCTCAGCGTACAGCACTTTCCGGAGCGACTGGTGGACCAGGCGCAGGAGCTCATCCAGATTCCCGGTGACGTTCACTCCGTGAATGATCTCGAACATCACCTGCCGCTCGGTCTCCGCCCGCTTGCGCGCGGTAATTTCTTCGACCGTGCCTTCATAGAAGAGAATCGCGCCGTTCGCATCGCGCACGGCCCGCGCATTCTCCGAGAGCCAGATCTTGCTGCCGTCCTTGCGATAGACCCGATATTCAAACCCTTCGACGACTCCCTTTTCCTCCATCTGCCGCTTGAATTCCAGCCGGCTGTTGGGGTCCACATACACTTGATGTCCGATATCGGTGACGCTCGACATCAGCTCCTCTGGCGCTGCATAGCCATACATGCGCGCCAGAGCGGGATTGACGCTGACGTATCCCCCCTCGGGTGTCGTCTGGAAGATGCCCTCGACGGCGTTTTCCACGATGCTGCGGTACTTCTCCTCGGCTTGCCGCAGCGCCTCTTCGGTCCGCCTGCGCTCAGTGATATCGTGGTAGTTGGCGACAATGGCTTCAATGCCCGGCTCCGCCAGGAGATTACGGCCGGACCCTTCCATCCACCGCCAAGTGCCATCCCGAGCCAGCAGACGATATTCGGTCGCGACGACGCCCCCCGCCTGGCCGGCCAATTCGGCCAGCAGTTTTCGCATGCGTTCGCGATCGTCCGTATGAATCAGCTCAAACGCGTTGCGGCCCACATATTCTTCCAGGGCATAACCCAGGATGCTTGTGGTCGAAGGACTGGCGTGCAAGATCGTTCCGTCCACACTGAGCAGCGCTTGCATGTCGCTGCTATTCTCAAGGAGCGCGCGAAGACGCTGCTCGCTTGAGGAAACGGCAGGCTTGGATCGGTTGCGCTCGGGAGTTTCCAACGCCACGCCGATTACTCCGCCAATCTCTCCCTGCGCATTGCGCAGCGGCTCGACGTGTACTTCAAAAGTTCGGTCGCGCCAGGCCGCTTCAAAGCCCGAGGACTCGCCCTGGAGAGCGCGGCGGTGTGTCTCGATGAAACGAAGGTCCGGGTCCTGTCTACGCAGGTAGTCAAATAAACTCACGCCAACGAGCTCGTTGGGCTGGAGATTCAAGAAGTCCAGGCCGGTGCCCTGCACAGAGGTTAATCGGAGCTCCAGGTCAGTGGACCAGAAGATTGCGAGCACGGGCTCGCCAGACAGCCGCAAGCGCGGGTCAATTCGAGGGGAGAACTTGCGCACCGGGGACTCGATGTGCCTTTCCACTTTCCCTCGTTAGTGTTTCCTAGAGAAGACTGCCGCTATTCTAACGGGGGGCGCAGGCAGCCACCCGCACAGGCCCTCGAAGCTGTGGCCAAAGCGTCATCGCAACTACGTGCCAGCGTGCCCAGTTCTGCCTCGCCGAAAGCTCCTTTCTGCCGGTAGCTTTCCTCCCCTGGGCCGCGCGTGTTAGCCTCCCTGCGGAAACTCCGCGAAATCAATCGCATTTGCGCTGGGCATCCCAAGCATCCACGCGAGAAGCAGCAGGCATGCGGAGAGGGACGCGCGGCGCACTGCCGCGGGGAGGAGAGAAAGGTGCACTCGAAAATCTGGACCGATATGTTTGTCCTGGCGCTACCGGTGCTGGAGAAGATCCTACGTCCGGTGATCGTCTATTTCTTTCTCGTCATCGGGCTGCGGTTGGCGGGCAAGCGGGAGCTAGCACAGCTCAATCCGTTTGACTTGGTCGTACTACTCACGCTGTCCAACACCGTACAGAACGCCATCATCGGCGAGGATAACTCGGTGACGGGCGGGATCATCGGCGCAACCGCCCTGCTGGTGGTGAACTATCTGGTGGTACGCTTCCTCTACGGGCACAAGCGGCTGGACCAGATTGTCGAGGGCCAGCCCGCGCTTCTAATCGAAAACGGCATCGTGAATGAACGCCTGCTAGGCAAAGAACTGATCACCCGAGCGGAGCTCGAAGCCGCCGCGCACAGGCAGGGATTTGCATCACTCGAAGAGATCGCGTGTGCGGTACTCGAACCTGGAGGCACTCTCTCATTTCTCGGGAAGAAACCGGCGCCGGAAGAGGCGCGCCACCGTGAATTGCTGGAGCGCCTCGACCAGATGATGGCGGAGATGGCGCAGCTGCGGAGGATGCAGGCCCCGCCCCCGGCCTAGGGGGGTCCCGCTGGCCGTTTCCCATAGGAATAGAGGACGAGGGGAATTCGCCAATCAGTGCAGGCGGAGACCGCTCAAAGTTACGGCGACTCCGGCGAGACCTATCACGATCCCCAGATACCAGAAAACCCGTCGGCGCGTCAGTAGGGTGATAGACGTAATCACAAGCGCAACTTCCAGAAAGCCCTCTCCCAAGTCGAAGCGGTCGGCTTTCCTCCGCTGTAGATCGCGTTCCTTTTCAACCTCTTCCGCCTGGTTCTTAATTTCCTTCTTGTCCTCGTCGTAGCGCTCGATTTCGCGCTGGTATTTCCTTTTGACTTCCGCGGCCCGCTCAGTGACTGGGGCACTGCTGGTTGAGAGGAGATCGAGAAAGAGCTCGTAGTTGTGCCGGCGGATGTTTTTGGCCTGGTAGTACGCCCATTTGTCGGTGGCTTGAGTTTGCAACAGCAGCTCTTCGGTGTGGGCGCGATGCCCAAGCAAAGAGGCCGCTGCCACAAGGACCGCCAGGATGGCCATGGTCAGGGAGGCCGGCGCCAGCGCGGAATCGTGCTGTCCTTGCTCGGCATGCTCCTGCAGTTCGTGCACCTCTTCCTTCATGCTTTTTTCCCCCTTCGCGGGGAGCACACGGCAAACTAAAGCCTGCGCCTTGCGTCCCAGCGATTTCGGTGGAACCCGCCGTAATACAAACCTGGAAATTGCCGGCTGGAGGCCGGCGCTGCTGTAACGCCCTCGTCCCGGCGGTCGTGTCAGGGTTCAGCGAGCCGCTCGCAGCGCCACGCGAACCGCAAGACCGCCGGCCGTGTCCCTGCGCCACAAGAACCCGCTCAGTGGTAGCCCGCCGAAGCGCGCCGTTCCTCCGCTAGAGCCTCGAGAAACGCCTCGGCACCGGGCCGCTCAGTGGGCGTCACGGCGAGTTTCTGCGCCAGCCGCTCGGCAATCTGTTGCGCCATCTGCGCGCGCACGTCAGCACTCAGGTGACTCCGCCGCTGCAAGAAGGTTTCCACCAGTTGCAGGTCCTCGGTGCTCAGCCGCCCAGCATTATAGCGGGCTACACCAGACTTCCCCGGCAAGCCCCACTCGGGTTGCACTTCGGTGAGCGCCTTTTCGTGCACGACCACCGTGCCGGCGACGTAGTCCCCCAAGCGCTTATTTTGCCGGTTTAAGAGCGCGGCGAGGATTCCGACGGCGTAGAAGCCGGGAAGCTGGTCAACGATGCGCAACAGGTTGCGCGCGACGGCTTGATAGACGGTGACCGGCCGCCCGGAGCTCTGGATCACGCGCAGGCGCGTAAAGCGTTTGCCAGGCGTCTGCCCGTTCCAGACCGCCTCAAAAACACCAAAATAGCCGAAGTACAAAGAGAACACGAGGAGCCACACTATGGCCATCGCCCACATTCCCCCTGCTTGCCAGAACTTCCCGATGCCCGGCGCGAGCAGGAGCGACACAATCCCCAGCAGAGAGATGGCAGCGAATTGGATCAGGGTGTCAAAGGCCAGCGCGAGAAACCGGCTGCCGATTCCGGCCAGGGGAAATTCCAGCGGCGTTTGCTCGGGGGTTTCGATGGTAAGCTTGTCCGTTAGTTGGTCGGGCAAGCGGTCGGAAGAGGACATCGATGCTCTCCGCGCGTTGGCTCAACAAGCGCAAACCTCACTGGGCGCGGCTCACCCAATTGGTGGACCGCTCCGGAAGCCGTGGAGTGAGTGCGCTCACCCACAGTGAATTGCAAGAGCTAGGGCTATTATACCGTCAGACGGCCTCAGACCTCTCCACCGTTCGTGAAGATCCAGCGAGCCAACAGCAGGCGCGCTACTTAAACCAGTTGCTGGGGCGCGCGCACAACGTGATCTACATGGGGCGGCGAAGCGAACCCGGCGGCATCCTGCGCTTCTACCGGGAAACCTACCCGCAGATCTTTCGCGACACGCTCCCCTACACGCTGGCTGCGTTCGCGGTCTTCCTCGCCGCCACAGCCACGGGGTTTTTGCTTTCCTTGTATGACCCTGCCTTCCCGCGGTATCTGCTTGGCGGGCCGATGATGGACACCATCGAGCGCCGCGAAATGTGGACGCATTCGATCGTCACGGTCAAGCCGCTGGCTTCGAGCGCCATTCTGACCAACAACCTCGCAGTGGCCTTTGCGGCCTTTGCTTTCGGCATCACCGCGGGCCTTGGAACCCTGTACCTGCTGTTCCTCAATGGACTGCTGTTTGGCGTAATCATCACCGCATGCTGGCAGGCTGGCATGAGCCTCGCCCTGCTGAATTTCGTCACGCCACACGGGGTGCTCGAACTGCCCGCCATCTTCATCTCCGGCGGCGCTGGCCTGCTACTTGCTCACGGACTCCTATTTCCCCGACTGCTGCCGCGGCGCGATTCCCTGGCACGCGCCGGCGGCCAAGCCGCACGGCTGCTGTTGGGAACTATCCCGCTGCTCATCGTTGCGGGGTTCATTGAAGGATACGTTTCGCCAACCGATCTTCCCGCACGCGTAAAATTCCCGTTTGCGGCGGTAATGGCTGGCTTGCTTGCCCTATACCTCGCTTATGCGTCGCGGCCCGCGCGCCAAGCCACGCCGCCATCGTAGCGCCGGCGCCCAGCACGAGGTTGCCGGGCCGAATTCGAGTCAGAACCATCCGTAAAATGGCTGGCCAGAGGCCGCCGCTACAACAAACTGCGCTCCTTGATTTCGAGGTAGTGGTTCACCAGCGCTGTGGAGAGCCGGCCGGGCTCGAATTCCACTGCGAGAGCGCCCTGTTGCCGCAATCGGCGCAGCAGGATGTCTCGCCGCTGCACCATCTCCTGCGCCGCGACGTGCCGGTACATTTCGTTCTCGGTTTGTGGGCTGCGGTTGGCGAGCTGCACGAGGTCGGGCTGACTAATCAAGCCGAAAAGGACCAGGTGCCGCGTGGTCATCTGCAATGCGCTTTCGATTACATCAGGCGTAGCCGGGGTCTCGGCGAGGTCGGTGAGCCAAATAATGAGGCTTCGCCGCTTCTGGGCGGCTAGGAGAGTCTCGGCGGCGCGGCCGTGGTCCGCCTCGGACGGCTCGCCGCGCACCAGGGCCAGGTGTTCAACGAGGGCTCGCAAATGCGGCGTCCCGCGCCCCGGGCCCAGGCGTTGCTGGAGCTTTCGGCCGTAAGACAGCAAGCCGACGCGATCGCCGGAGTAGAGGGCCACGTGCGCCAAGCTAAGCGCAGCGTTGACCGCGTAGTCGAGCTTGGAAAGCCCGCGGACCCGAGCGCGCAGCAAGCGGCCCGCATCGATGACCAACCACACCACCTGACTGCGCTCCACCTGGTACACCTTGGTAACCAGATGTCTGCGGCGGGCCGTTGCGGTCCAGCAGATGTCGCGCCAATCGTCGCCCTGGCGATATTCTCGCAGGCTCTCGAACTCGCGGCCCAAGCCGCGCTGCCGCTTCAATCGCTTTTCCAGCTCCACTTGTCGGCTGCGGATCAGATAGACCGTCTGGCGCTTGGACTCTCCCAGGTTGGGATAGACACGCACAGTCTGCGTGAGGTCGGCGGATGTCCATCGCTCGGCCAGCCGCAGCAGGGTCTGATAGCGCAGAAAAACACGGCCGAATCGCGCGTCGCCCCGCTCAACCGGCATGACGGAGTATGCGGCGCGTCCGGAGCTCCCTGCCCCGGCGCGAATCTCAACCGTCGCCGGCTCTGTCCTCAGCGCCCGGGGAACATCGTCCGTCGCCTCCGCGAAAATGGAGACACGCGCGGCGTTGATGAGTTCGATCTCGATGCGGCTGGGACTGCCCAGTGCCGCTGGCGCGTTCCAGATGCGCCGCAGCTCGAGTTGCGCGGGTCGTGGAAGTCGCAACAAATCCCACGCCCACACGCCCAGAGCCAGGGCATCCCAAAGGACCATGGCGAAAAGAGACCGCGGTTCAATCCAACCCGGACCCAGCCATACCAGACCAACTAGCAGAATTAAAAAGAAGCGCGGCCCGAAGCTAAAAGCCAGCCGCGTGCGCGTGCCAGGGTCCGGCGACGCTCGCGCCGAGGCCATCGGCGGCACGAGTCGGGCAGGCTCTCGCAGATCAGGCACGCGCGTTCTCTTAGTTGGGCACTTCGACCGCAGCCAGTATTTCAGCGATTACCTGGTCGGCGGTGATTCCTTCCAAGTCCGCCTCAGGTTTGAGGAGCAGCCGGTGGCGCAGCACCGGGGGTGCGGCGGCCTTGACGTCGTCCGGAATGACGAAGTCACGCCCGTCCATGGCTGCGGTGGCCTTGGCCACAAACAGGAGACTGATGGCGGCGCGAGGGCTCGCCCCAAGACTCAGCGAGGGCCAATCGCGGGTGCGCCGCGCGATGGAAGTGATGTAGCGGAATAGCCCCGGCTCGACGTGCACCGCCTGCACTTCGCGGCGCGCGGCCCCGAGACACGCCGACTCCATCGGCACCAGACCCAGCTGGCCGAGCTCGCGCGCATCGAATCCATCTTGATAATGCTGCAGGATCTCTGCCTCTTGCTCAGCCCCCGGATAGCCAATGCGGATCTTCATCAGGAAGCGGTCGAGCTGCGCTTCCGGCAGCGGATAGGTGCCCTCGAACTCGATGGGGTTTTGCGTCGCGAAGACGGTGAAGAAGTCGGAGAGCCGATGGCCTGCGCCATCAATCGTTACCTGCCTTTCCTCCATGGCTTCGAGCAGCGCTGCTTGGGTGCGCGGCGGCGTGCGATTGATCTCATCCACCAGCAGCAGATCGGTGAAGATCGGCCCGCGGTGAAGCGAGAAAGTGCCGGTGGCCATGTTGAAGACGTTAGTGCCAATGACGTCGGCAGGCATCAGATCGGCCGTGCATTGCACACGCTGGAACTGCAACTCCCCGATGCGCGCCAGGGCTTTCACCGCCAGCGTCTTGGCCAAGCCGGGAACACCTTCCACCAGCGCGTGGCCGCCGCACAGAAGCACCTGCAGGAATCGGTCGAGCACTTCGCTTTGGCCGACGATGGCCTTGGCGAGCTCTGTGCGAACGTGCGCGGCAAGTTTGGCTACTTGTTCCGCCATCCGCGATGCTCCTCCGGGTTGCGCGGTTTGAGCTGTAGCAGCTCGGCATATTGTTCGAGCGCCTGCACAACCTGCAAGGCCGCGGCATCATCGAGAGCCGGGTCGCGCGCGGCGCGCTCCGCTCGCTGCAGGGTTTCGTAGAAGCCCGGCTGCTTCCAACCCAGCCGGTCGCGGACAGCCTCAAACAGCTGTGCAGTGGGCGCAGTGGAAGGCAAGCCCAGGCGCCGCGTGAGCAAGTAGCGGAAGCGCTGGTTGGCAATCCCCACTGCCGCCCCCGCGGCGTGCGCCCGATGGTAGAGATCACCGAGGGTTTCGACAAACTCGAGCGGAGAGAGTCGCGACTCAGGCACCGGCGGACGCACGGGCCCGCTGCGACGCGCAAACGTCAGCAGCAGCGCCACAGCGAACAAGCCCAGTTGCGCCATGCCCCAGGAAATCGGAGTGCCCGCGAAATAGGTCCACAGCGAGCCTCGTCGCCCGTGGAAGTACTCGTCCCAGAGCACTCGCCTCTCGCCGGGCGGGCCGACCGAGTTCAGGAACAGGTTTAAGTTGCCTGTCTGCCGGATGCCCGCATTGCTCAGCGGCGTGGCCGCGGCCCACCAGATGACCTGGCCCTTCCCGTAGGAATAGCTCACCACAACCGAGTTTACTCCCTCTGTGTAAATCGCCAGATGCCCAAAGTGCGCCATCTGCCAGCGCGCGGCCGGGGCCATCGTGATCTCTGGAGCGCCACGCGCCAACGGACTCGGAACGACTGCGCGGTAGGTTCCCCATCCCGTGCCCTGGGGCTCATGCTCAAGCGTGCCGCCTTCCGGAAGCAGGCGAGCCGCAATGGGGCCGGTGGCCAGCACATGTCCGCCCCTGCGGATGAACGCCCGGATGGCTTGGCTCTCATCGGCGGTGCTGGGAAGCAGGGGCTGGCTGAGAATTAGAACCGTGCCGACAGGCTCGGTTGGCAATTGGGTGGGAGGCTTTTCCCAGTGCTCGACTGCGTAGCCGAGATCCCTCAGGAGAAGGAAAGCCGCTTTGGCGCCGTCGGATCCTGCAGAATAACTGGACGCATAGCCTGTCGGTTGCTGTTCAGCCGGCGGCGCCAGGATCAGGGCGAGCACAAGCACGGCCAGCAACACACTCCCCGCGAGGATCAGGAACTTGCGTTCTGCAGGTTCGAGGGGAACCGGCATCCAAGCGCCTCCAGCTGTGACACCGCCTCGTGAAAATCCCCGGCTGAGGCGGGTTGGTAGCCGTACCAGGTGGTTTCCAGGCTTCGCGTGAGCTTGGCGAGTGCCGCCGCGCGTTCGGAGCGCCCCACCGGCTCACGGGCCTCGCCCACCGCGTGCGTTGCGCCAGTGCCCCGGGTGCTGCTCGGAACAACGGTACTCGGGGCAGTGGCGGCCCGGGCCACCAAGCCCAAATACTCGCGTGGCGTGCGGGAGCGATCAAGTTGCCAGACGCCCAACTCCTCCAGGCGATAGATACCCGCCCAGTACGCCGCGTGCACCGCCTCACGATAGTGGCCCTCTGCCGCGGCGGCGAACGCCTGGTCTGCCCAGTCGCGCCAGGACTTGCCTGGCGGCATCGCGTCCTTGATCTCGAGCACGCGCAAGGCCGAGGCCCGCAGCAGCCAGAGCCGCAACCCTAGTGTGAGCACCACAAAGGCCAGCGCGATCACGCACCAGACGAGGATTTTATCTGCTTTGAGTAACTGGGGCATCCACCCAAATAATTTTCGCAGTATCCGCTGCACCAAGCTCCAGAACCATTCGCGCGCCTGGTCCCACCAGGTCGGCCCGCGAACCGAGCGGAACTCGCGCCGGCGCAGAATGTTCTCGAGCCGGGCGCGGGCCTCGTCGGGCTGGGGCCCGGAACCCGCGTGTGCCAATGCCTCAGCCTGCTGTCGCAAGATTTTCAGCCGATTTTGAATATCTGCTTGCAGGGAAGGGCGGACGACTGACGTCGTTTCCATGGTCTCCAGGGCCGAGTCGAGCCAACTGGTGGCGACCTCAAAGCTCTGGCCGGACTTGTGCACCAGCCAAACCTTCGGCAACGACTGCCGCAGCGGTTTGATCTCTGCCGGGGCTCGGTCCAGGTGCGCAACGACGCCAGAGATGCGATCAAGCTCCGACACGTACGAAGCAATGTCCATCCCCGAGGTCATCTGACTCGCGGGAGCGGCCGGTTGCTGGCCTGCTGTGGAATGCGCCGCCGCCCGAGCCGTTTCCGTGGCAGTCATCCCCGGCAGGAGCGCCAGCCACACCCAGACACGCAGCGCTCTCATGCTTTTGTTGAGGGCGACGGCCCGGAAGTTCCGGCCTCCGGTGGAGGGGTCGCGCCCGCAGGCGGCGCGGCCGGGCCCAGTGCGGCCATCATCACCTGCAGGTCGAACGCCTCCTTGCGCACCCGGGCGTCATAGTAGAGCAAGGAGAGGCCGATCATCAGCAGAGGGCCGCTCAGCACGCCTCCGGCGCCGCCGGAGATCACCGAAAGGCTCTGGAGCCACAGAGAGATTTGGCCGCCTTTGGTCATGAACATTGCCGCTAGAAACGGCCCCTGGAATACGGCGATGATGGCATAGGTGATCACTCCCATCAGAAGAAAAGTCAGGAAGATCCGCCCAAGATTCCCTTTCGTCAGCTTCATGCTTCGCGTCAAGGCCTGAAAGATAGTCAGCTTTTCCAGCAGCAACGCCGGTATAGCAACGCCGAAACTCATCCCAAGCATCACAGCGCAAACCATGCCCGCAAGAAATCCGAGAAAGACGCCAACGACCGCAAGGGGCCCGAGAACAATTCCAAGCAGAATCCCCACGATCATCCCGCCCGCCACAAACACGAGATAAGCAAAAAACAGAACCAACAGAATCAAAAAAATAAGACCCAAAAGACTCCAGAAGCGGCCCCGCACATTGCGGTAGGCCGACTGAACCGTGGCTGGGCGGCCCAAATAAACATCGGACACTGCAAATGTCGTGGCTCCTAAGGCCATCGCGTAAACGATGTAGTAGACGACACCTCCCACCAGAGCACCGAAAAAGAAACCACCCAGAATCCGCGCCATCTCTGCCGGGGCCGGCGGGGAGCCACTAGACGCTGGCACAGCAAGAAACGGAGACATAAAGCGCTGTAGGAGCAGACTCAGAATGACTATGACGAGCTGCGGGAGGGCCATGATTCCAACGAACAGCCAAAAGTGGTTGCGATAAAGCGTGAACGTTCGGTCGAGTAGCTCGCCCAAGCTTAACGGCCGCAACTCTGTTGCACCCGGCATGACTACCCCGCAGAAGAGGAATACTCTCCCTTTAACTGATTTGGATATGACCACAGGAACACCAGAGTTGCAAGAGCAGAAAGCAAGTCAGGCGCTGGTATTCCGTAGCGCGCCAGCCAGCGGCCTGCCGGCGGTCTTCCTGACGCGGGAGGCATGAACCAAAGCGCCGCCGGAAACTTCAATCTGCAGGTGCAGCGGAGAGGACAGCCTTAAGGCTCTCCCGGCAGGTGGCCAAAGTGCGATCGATATCTTCTTCAGTGTGTGCGGCGGAGACAAACAGCGCCTCAAACTGCGAAGGTGCCAGGAACACACCTCGGTCCAGCATCTCCGTGAAGAATGCGGCGAAGCGACGCGTATCGGACTTCTTGGCTCCCTCATAGTCCCGGACCGGTTGAGGTGAGAAGAAGAGGGTTGCCAGCGAGCCAGCCGAATTCAGCTGTCCCACGACACCACTTGAATCGAGCGCCTCTCGAAGGCCAGCGACCAGTCGCTCCGCCTTTCGGTTCAAGTCCTCGTAGAAGCCCCGAGCAGCCAGCAAGCGCAGTGTCTCCATTCCCGCACGCATTGCGAGCGGGTTCCCGGAGAGCGTGCCCGCCTGGTAGACCGGCCCTAAGGGCGCCACCAGGCGCATGATGTCGCGGCGGCCGCCATAGGCGGCAGCCGGAAGCCCGCCGCCGATGATTTTGCCCAGTGTGGTAATATCCGGCTCGATCCCAAATACCGTTTGGGCGCCGCCGTAGGCAAGCCGGAAGCCAGAAATCACCTCATCAAAGATCAGCAGCGCTCCATTGCGGCGCGTCAGCTCGCGAAGCTCGGGCAGGAACTTCGACGTGGGCGGAACGACGCCCATGTTGGCGGCTACCGGCTCAACGATCGCTGCGGCAATTTGCTTGGGATGGCTTGCAAACAGCTTTTCAACTGTGGCGATGTCGTTGTAAGACGCGTTCAAGGTCAGTTCGGCGAAGCTCGGGGGAACGCCGGGGCTGGAGGCAATGCCGAGGGTGGCCAGGCCCGAACCGGCCTGAGACAAGAAGCTATCGGCATGGCCGTGATAGCAACCCTCAAACTTCAGAATGAGGTTGCGACCAGTGAAAGCTCGCGCCACGCGGATGGCGCTCATAGTTGCTTCGGTGCCGGAGCTGACGAAGCGAATCATCTCCAGCGCGGGCAGTGCGCGCACGATCGAGCGCGCCAGCTCGACTTCCAGTTCGCTCGTCATACCGTAGCTTGTGCCGCGTCGAGCCTGTTCGGCGAGGGCCGCTGTGACCTCAGGATGTGCGTGGCCCAAGATCAGCGCTCCCCACGAGCAAACGTAGTCGATGTATTCGTTACCATCAGCATCTAACAGATGCGCGCCGGCGGCGCTGTCGATCACCAGGGGCTCCCCGCCGACGGCCTTGAAGGCGCGGACAGGGCTGTTGACGCCGCCCACGAGCAACTGCTCGGCTTGGCGAAAAATCTCTTGTGAACGGTTTCGCGTGCGATGTGTCACTGGATTCCCTCGGCGAATGATCTTAAAGGGGCCGGCGAGACGCCGGCGTTACAACGCTGGTTTCCAAATCACCGCCGGGGCGGCGGCGATACCAATAAGTTTCTTCGCCCCACCCTGGCCAAGCCGGCTAACACGCCTTGAGCCACCGGGCGGCATCTTTGGCGTGGTAAGTGAGCACGATATCCGCTCCGGCGCGCTTGATAGCAGTCAGGATTTCCAGCACCACGCGCTGCTCGTCGAGCCACCCGTTGCGCGCGGCCGCTTTAACCATCGCGTATTCCCCGCTGACGTTATAGGCTGCGACAGGAATTTGGACGTGGTCGCGCACCAGCCGCACAATGTCGAGATACGGCAACGCCGGCTTGACCATCACCATGTCCGCGCCTTCCTCGATATCCAGCGCGACTTCACGCAGCGCTTCGCGCGCATTGGCAGGGTCCATCTGATAGCTGCGGCGATCACCAACCTGCGGCGCCGATTGCGCGGCTTCGCGAAATGGCCCGTAAAAGCCGGAACAATATTTCGCCGCATAGGAAAGAATAGCCACGTCGGCAAAGCCGTGGGCGTCGAGCTTCGAGCGAATCGCACCGACGCGCCCGTCCATCATGTCCGAAGGCGCGACAATGTCGGCGCCCGCTCGCGCATGGGACAGTGCCTCCTCGGCAAGGATTTCCAGCGTCGGGTCGTTGAGCACCACGCCATCCTGCAGGACGCCACAGTGGCCATGGTCGGTGTACTCGCACAGGCAGACGTCGGTGATCACCAGCAGCTTAAGTTTCGCCTTGCGAATGCCTTCGATCGCGCGCTGCACCACGCCCGAGGCGGAGACCGCTTCCGACCCGCGCGCGTCCTTGTTTTTCGGCAGGCCAAATAGGATCACAGCGGGGACCCCCAGCGACTCGACCTCGCGGCACTCCTCGACCAATTGATCCACCGACTGTTGATAAACGCCCGGCATCGAGCTGACCTCGGTGCGCACCTTGCTGCCAGGGCACACAAACATCGGATAGACCAGACCCTGCGTCGTCAGCCAAGTCTCCCGCACAAGATTCCGCAGCGCTTCGGAACGCCGCAGGCGGCGAGGACGCTCGGCGGGAAAGAACCGGCAATCGCGGCGACCAGCGCTGACGACGTGGCTTCGCGTGGCTCGATTTCCACCGGCAGCCCAGCCTCGCGGATAGCCGCAGCGGTCACTGGGCCGATCGCCGCCAACACCACCTGCCCGCTGTGCCGACGCAAAGTCTCGGGGCCCACTTCTTCCGCCAGGCGGTGAAAAGCTGAGGGGCTCAGAAAGGAGATAACATCCACCTCGCCCCGGCGGATGGAGTCGGCAACGCTGTGGTCGTATGACTCCGGCACACCCGTATGATACGCCACTACGTCCACCACTTCAGCGCCATGCGCCCGCAGTGCGGCGGGCAGGTCGGCACCAGCAAGGTTGCTGCGAGGAAGCAAGACCCGCTTCCCGGCAAGACGCGGGCCGAGCTCTTCGGCCAGGAGGACGCCGCGAAACTGCCAGGCCACATATTCCACGCGAAAACCTTCTTTGACTGCGACCTCCGCCGTTGCAGGCCCCACCGCAGCTACCAACGGCTGGCTAGACG
>QHYU01000091.1 GCA_003224235.1 Acidobacteriota bacterium | reverse complement strand
TCTAATGGTATAGATACCATTAGAATGCGGAAAAAGCAAGCGGTCGTCGGGAATGCGAAAATAGCACACCGCCCCCTGCGGGCTCCCACGGGTCCTACACCCACCCCTGCGGCCGCGCTAACGCCTATCCCCCAATCTATGTTCCGAAACGGCTGCCCCGCCGGGCAGTTCGCGCTGCTCCGGCGGGGCAAATCTGCGGGGCGGATTAGGCCCGCAGACCCCAACCGCTCCAGGGAGGCAGAGGTGGGAAAAGTGTCGGAGGAAGGGGTCGAAGGAGGGCCAGTTTCGAGCTTTGGGATTCTCGGGAGAGGCAAAACTGGCCCGTTCCGTGGCCGGTGGAAGCGCCTAACACTGCAAATCCGACTGGCAATTTGCGTCCAGCGGCGGTGAGGTGTATGTTCTCGGTCTGCGGTAACTCGATAATGGAAATTCTCGTCTACACACCTTGGGACCTGGCGCGCATAGTGATTTATGAGGAACGTTCCGCCGTTCTCTTTCGTATGCTTGTACTTGGATCAACTGATGCCCGGTGGGCTTACTGAATAGGACTCTGGGGCCCAAAATGAAAACTCCAGCTAGGAAGCCGCTCCGGCTGTGGCCCGGCGTGGTCATCGCGATACTGTTGTGCCTGGTTAGGTTTGTCGTCCCTGTCGTCGTGCCCGATGCGACGCTCGTCGGGGTGCTAGCGGTACCCATCGGCGTGTTGGCTATCGTCCTGTGGTGGGTGTTCTTTAGCCGGGCGCCTTGGTCCGAGCGCTTGGGCGCCGTCGGCCTGATGGTAGCCGCGCTGTTCGCGACGTCGCGCATCATCGACAAGTCGATTGCGACGGGGGCGCAAGGGATGTTGTTCCCCATCTTGGCCATCCCGGTCGTGAGTCTCGCCTTGGTCGTGTGGGCGGTGGCCACCCGTCGTCTCTCGGACGGACCTCGGCGCGCGACGATGGTCGCGACCATCCTGCTCGCCAGTGGAGTGTGGGCGCTCGTCCGGACCGGTGGCTTCACCGCCGGCAGCTTCCGTAACGACTTGCATTGGCGGTGGACGAAGACTCCGGAGGAACGGCTCCTGGCTAAATCCGGCAACGAGCCAGGGGCGCTGCTGGCGGTTCGGCCAGCAGCGGAGACTCCCGAGAAACAGCTCGTAGCCAAAGCCGGCAAGGAGCCGGAGGAGCTCCCGCCGGTTCGGGCAGCAGCCAAGACTCCTGAGAAACGGCTCGTGGCCAAAGCCGGCGACGCGCCGGAGCCGCTGCGGTCGGTAGCACCCGACACCGTTGCCGAATGGCCCGGCTTTCGCGGACCGCATCGCGACGACATCATCCCCGGCGTGCGGATCAAGACCGACTGGACTGCGTCGCCGCCGGTCGCGCTGTGGCGCCGGCCGATCGGACCGGGCTGGTCGTCCTTCGCGGTCCGCGGCGGCCTCCTCTACACCCAAGAGCAGCGCGGTCCCGACGAGGTCGTCGCCTGCTACAAGCTGACCACCGGCGAGCCGGTGTGGGCCCACCGCGACCCGACCCGGTTCTGGGAGTCGAATGGCGGCCCCGGTCCGCGCGCGACGCCGACCCTCAGCCATGGTAACGTGTACACATTTGGCGCCACCGGAGTTCTGAACGCGCTCAACGCCGCTGACGGCGCTGTCATGTGGTCGCGCAACGCGGCGTCCGACACCGGCATGAAGATTCCGCAGTGGGGCTTCGCGAGCTCGCCATTGGTGGTCGGCGATATCGTCATCATCGCCACCGCCGGCCAGCTCGTCGCCTACGACCTCGTCACCGGCGCTCGGCGCTGGGTCGGCCCGGCCCACGGCGTGAGCTACAGCTCGCCGCATCTTTTGACAATCGACGGAGTCGCACAGGTTCTGCTGTTGAGCGAAGCCGGCGCGACCAGCGTCGCGCTCGCCGACGGCACGCTGCTCTGGGAGCACCCCTGGCCAGGCTACCCCATCGTGCAGCCCGCCCTGACCGCGGACAGCAACGTACTGATGAGCGTTAGCGACAGCAGCGGTATGCGCCGCATCGCGGTTGCGCGTGGACCCGGCGGATGGACGGTCCAAGCGCGCTGGACCTCGAACGGGCTGAAGCCCTACTTCAACGACTTCGTCGTGCACAATGGCCATGCCTTCGGCTTCGACGGCAGCATCCTCGCGTGCATCGACCTCAAGGACGGCAAGCGCATCTGGAAGGGCGGACGCTACGGCAACGGCCAGCTCGTCCTGCTGCCCGATCAGGACGTGCTGCTGGTGCTGTCGGAAGAGGGTGAGCTGGCGCTGGTCAAGGCGACCCCCGATCAGTTCACCGAGCTCGCGCGGTTCCCGGCGATCGAGGGCAAGACCTGGAACCACCCGGTGCTGGCCGGTGACGTCCTGCTGGTTCGCAACGGCGAGGAAATGGCCGCATTCCGGCTGTCCCTCGCCGGCCGCTGAGGTGTGTTGCCTTCGCGGCCACCACCGTTTAGCGAGGGAACTCCGTCTGAGAACCATCAACCAACGCAGCGATCGAGCGCGGGAGAGCGTGAACGGGGTCAGTGCAAATTGGGCAGAATTAGCCGAGACGTTGGGGAGCGCGTTCGGCGATGTCGGCGGCGACTTCCTGCATCTCGGCGTGAATGTGCTTGTTCGAGGCCAGCAGCTCGGGGCCACCTAGCCGGTACGGACGCCCGGTGAAGTCAGTGGCCGTGCCGCCAGCCTCGCGGACCAGCAGCACGCCCGCGGCAGTGTCCCACGGCTTGAGGCCGAACTCCCAGAAGCCCTCGAAGCGCCCGCAGGCCACTGCCGCCAAGTCGAGCGCAGCCGAGCCGTCGCGCCGCACGCCGTGCGAGCGCAGCGTGAAGTCCCAGTAGTAGTGGATGTTGGGGTTTTCCGTGCGCTTGACGCTGGGGAACCCGGTGCAGAGCAGGCTGGTGGCGAGGCGCTCGATCGAGGAAACTTGGATCTTCTTCTGATTCAGAAAGGCCCCTTCGCCGCGCGCCCCGGTGAACAGCTCCCCGCTGACCGGGTTATAGACTACTCCGACTAGAAGATCCTCGGGCAGGGGGCTCCGCGCGGTACCGGGATAGATTCCGGCCGCGGCGATGTTTTCGGCCAGGGCAATCGAGACCGCAAAGCACGGATAGCCGTGCGCGAAGTTGGTGGTGCCGTCGAGCGGATCCACGTACCAGCAGTAGCGGAGCATTGCGCCTTGCGTCATGGGCGTGGCATCCGGCGCCGGAGCGGTCGCCTGCCAACTGCTCTCCTCGGCCACGATGACATGTTTGGGAAAGTGGTTGCGCAGGCGGGCAACTATCGCTTGCTCCGAGCGCCGGTCGGCTTCGGTGACCAAGTCCACTTCGCCCTTGTAGGAAATCTTGGCCGGGTGCTCGAACTCCGCAAGCAGGATCTCTCCCGCCTCACGCGCCGCCTCAACCGCTACCTCAAGAAATGGATTCATTCGACTTTAGGGCCTGCTGGCTAGTGTAACCGACCCTGTCGTCCAACCACGAGAGGTATTACCGCTCTGATCGCGGAAGCGAAACTGTAGCGAGGTTTCGAGGGGACATGATCTCTCTCAACCGCGGCTTTCTCAATCCAGCGCGCCGGCGGTGAAATAGCCTTTGCGGTAGCGCACGATGTATTCGCCCTTCGCCTCGACTGTGCCCGGACTCTTTACGCGCACTTCAATCCGGCGGAAGCTTCGGTCGAGCGGCTTCGGCTCGGGATAATAGCCCAGGCGGTACTGCGTGCGCAGCTCACGGTCGATGCGGTCGAAGATGGCATCGAGTTCGGTGAGGTTGTCGGGAAAATAGAGAGCCCCGCCGGCGGTATCGGTGATTGTCTCGATGGCATGCTCGCCAGCGGTGTTGCGGCCGCTTTCCGATTTGACCGGGCGAATCACGATGGTATAGAGCATGGCTTGAGCGCGCAGGGTGGCGCGCCGCGCCGCCTCGAAATCGGCGCGGCTGGTGGTTTCCCCGGCGTCGGTCACCAGCACGAGCACGCGCCGCCGGTCTGCGGCGCGGCTGCCAAGCGCCCGCGAGCCGAGAAGGATCGCGTCGTAGAGCGCTGTGCCCGCTCCCTCTTCAATGTGCCGCACCGCCGACTGCAGCAGCGGCACGTCAGGGGAAAACTCCGTGAGCTGCGTGACTGCGTCGGAGAACTCGAAGACCGCCAGGCGATCCCCCGGGCGCACCACTTGCCGGATGAAGCGCGCCGCAGCCTCGCGCTCGAAAGCTAGCTCCTTGCCGGTGCTCAGGCTCGAGTCGATCATCAGGGCCAGATCAAGCGGCTGCCGGGTCTCAGCCTCAAACACCTCGATCTTCTGCCGCACCCCTTCCTCGTAGATCTCGAACTCCTCTTTGGGGAGGTCGGGCACGGGCCGGCCCTTCTTGTCCGCCACACTGGCGATCACGTTGACCAGGTTTACTTCGACGCGGATGCGCCCCTTTTCTGTGGGCGTTCGCGAAGGCGCCTGCGCCAGCGCGACCAGGGAAAGAAAAATGAGCGGGAGAGCAACCAGAGTAGGGCGGTGGCCCGGTGGCGAATCTATCTTCATCTAGGAACTAGATTCGGCGGGGCCGGGAAAGGTTTTCGGGGCAGGAAGTTCTCCCTCGGCCCAGACAGCGCCATCGGCGAAATACTCTTTCTTCCAAATGGGGACCGTGTGCTTGAGCGTATCGATGGCGAAGCGGCAGGCATCGAAGGCGGCGCGGCGGTGTGGCGAGCTGATGGCGATCAAGACGCTGGTTTCGCCGATCTCCAGGCGGCCCAGCCGGTGCAGCATGGCGGTGCGATGAATGGAAAACTTTTGGCGAATCTCCGCGCCGATCTCGCGCATCTTGGCGAGCGCCATGGGCTCGTAGGCTTCGTAGTCCAGGTAGAGCGTCGCCCGGCCGCCGGAATGGTTGCGCACGATGCCGTCAAAGACGACCACCGCGCCGTCTTCCGGCGCCTTCACGTGCGCCACGATCTCCTCCGCGCAGATGGGACTTCTCAGCAGTTCGTAAATGTCCTCCGCGACCCTCGCCTCTTGGCCACCGCTCACCGGCGGGAGGAACGCCACTTCGTCACCGCTCGCCAGGGGCGCGCGCCACTCGGCAAACTCCTGGTTCACCGAAGCCACCACCGACTCGCGGAAGCGCGCGAATTCCGGGTAACGGTTGCCGTAGCGGGCAAACAAGTCTTCTACGCGGGAGCCG
>QHYU01000059.1 GCA_003224235.1 Acidobacteriota bacterium | reverse complement strand
TCGAGGAGAGCACGATCATGGCCAGGGCCACCATGCCGATGATCTGGTGGAACTGTTCGACGGCCTGCTGGGAGGTTTGAATCGAGAAGTTGTCAGGCTGGTTGTAGCCGACGTTGCGCCGCCGGCGCAGGACTTCGCGAGTCTGATCCGCGGCGAGGTTGAGCTGGCCTTTCCGCGCCTGGAGGCGGATGGCGTGCTCGTAGGCAGCCGGGTAGATCTTTCGAAAGGTGTAGTAAGGGATCAGCACGCGGCGGTCCTCGTCGTCCATTCCGGCGCCGCCTTTGGGCTTTTCAATCACCCCAATCACGCGAAAGGGCGAGCCGTCGATGAGCATCTCTTTGTCCAACGGCTCGACGACCGGGAAAAGCGCCGTGGCCACATTTTCGCCGAGCACCACCAACTTCTCGCGGTGGAGGTTCTCCGCGTCGGTGAAGAACCGCCCTTTCCGGAGCGTGGCATTGGCGTAGACCAGCGCGAACGACGGGAAGGCGCCGCGGAAGTCGATCGCGGCCACCTCATTGTCGTGATAGCGAACCTTGTGCTGCTGCTCCCAGTTAGCAATCCACACCGCGACGTTTTTCACCGCCGGGCATTTTTCTAGTATGGCTTCGCCGTCCTCCAGAGTGAGCGGCTTGCGAAGGCGCTCTTCCTTGGGCCGGCGGCCGATGCGCGGTCCATAGTCGAAACGGCTGACGAACGCAGTGTCGGCGCCGTAGCCGGTGATGCTTTCGGTGACGTTCTGGTCGAAGCCGGCGACCAACGCGGCCACCAGCATGATCACACCGACGCCCATCACCACGCCCAGCACGGTCAGCAGGCTGCGCAACTTGTGCGCGCGGAGCGTGTCGAGCGCCTGGCGGAGGTGTTCGCGGTGTGCTTGAGCCATGGCTTCCTCCCTGATATGGTCCGGGCTAGGCCTCAGCGCGCAGGGCTTCGATCGGGTCCAGGCGCGAGGCGCGAACCGCTGGATAGATGCCGAAGAACAGTCCGACGCCCGTGGAAAGCGACAGCGCGGTGAGGACGGCGGTCGCCGGCGTCGTGATGGGCATCGGCGTCGTGGCTCGCACCAGGGCTCCGATCCCGAGCGCCAGCAGGATGCCAATCAGCCCGCCGACAGCAGCGAGCACGGCCGATTCCACCAGGAATTGCATGACGATGTGCCGGCGGCGCGCGCCGAGCGAACGACGAATGCCGATCTCGCGCGTCCGTTCGTTCACGCTTGCCAGCATGATATTCATGATGACGATTCCGCCGACGACCAAAAAGACCGAGGTCAACCCCACCGCTAGATGAAAGATGTTGCCAGTCAGCTTCTCCCAAAGGCCGGTGATCGAAGCCGAGCCCACGATGCCGAAGCTGTCCGGTTCATTCCAGCGTTGATGGCGCCGCGCGCGCAGCAGCAGCCGCGCTTCATCCTGGGCCGCTTCCATCAGCTCGGGATGCCGCGCCTGAGCGAACATGGTGAGCGAACCGCTAGGCGCGTGCCAGGTCTTTCGGAAGACGCCCAATGGAATAAGCACAAAATTGTCCTGCGACTGGCCGAACACGCTGCCGATGGCCTTAGCCACCCCCACCACTTCGTACGCCTGCGAGCCAGCACGGATGGTTTTGCCGATGGGGTCCACGTTGATAAAGAAGCGCCGGGCCACATCTGCACCTAGGAAGCAAACCGGGGAGCGATGGCCTTCGTCCGCTTGAGTGAAGAAGCGGCCGGAGGCGACGGTGTAGCTGCGAACCTCGGCATAGTTGGACGTCACGCCGACAAGGTTGACATCTTCGAGCAGGTCGTTACCGAAGCGGACGTCGGCCACGCTGCCCTCAATCGCGGCCACCTGTTGGGCCATTTGCATTTTCTCGGCCAGCGCCTCGTACTCTTCGACGCGTATCGTCGGGCGGCGCTGCGCCTTGACGAACTCATCCCAGTTCGTGATGATGCCGAAGCGGTCCACAATGAAGACATTTGCGCCTAGGTTGGCCACCCGATCGGAGATGTAGAGGTTCAGGCCCTCGACCACCGACATGACAGCAACTAGCGTGGTGACCGCCAAAATGACGCCCAGCAGAGTCAGGAAGCTGCGGAGTTTGTGAGAGCGCAGCGCATCCAGGGCCAGGCGCAACGTCTCGCCTAGTGCCACGCTGGTCTGCTTGGCACCTTTCAGCATGGGACACCTCGCCCTCAGTTCCTCTTATAGTGTAATACGCTTATGACCCCCTGAAGGTTGCATCTGAGGGTGCGCTCGGGGCACAACGCCGGCCCGGCAGGAGGGGCGAATCCCGCGGTTGTACATGCCGCGCGTTTGAGGTATGGTGGCTGACCGCTGCAGCGAAACAGCCAACCTGGTCCCAAGGCTGGGGACGAAACAAGACCATAACCACGCCGGCGCGTCGAAACCGCCGGCAGACTTAAGGAGCAACATGAAACGCAGCGGATTGAGTCTTATGTCCTTCACCGTTTTACTCACCTTGCTGATGAGTGCAGTCCCAGCAGTGTTTGCCCAGGGCGCGACTCCGGCAGCTACACCCGCGCCAGCGGCTGCGACCCCTGCCCCTCCGGCGGCGCCCACCTCCGGCCCGCGCGCCGAATTCCAGCGGTTGATGGAAGACGCGGAAACAAAGTTGCTACGACTGGCCGAAGCGGTGCCCGCGGAAAAATACACCTGGCGGCCGGGGGAAGGTGTGCGCTCGGTCAGCGAAGTGTTTCTGCATGTCGCCGCCGGAAACTACGGCATCCTGCGGCGGGTGGGCGCGCAGCCGCCGGAAGGACTGGATCTTCGCGGCCTGGAGAAATCTACCACCGAAAAGGCCAAAGTTGTGGAGGCGCTGAAGGCCTCCTTCGCGCACGTGCGCCAGGCGACCAACAAACTAACCGACGCCGACCTGGACAAGACCGCACCGTGGTTCGGCGACCGGCAAGCCAGCTACCGCGAAATCCTGTTCTTCCTGGCCGCGCACCAGCACGAACACCTCGGCCAGTCAATCGCCTACGCGCGAATCAACGGCGTCATTCCGCCGTGGACCGAGGAGCGGCAACAACAGCAGCAATCCCTAAAGCAGCCCGAGAAGCCCAAACAGTAGCCAAATAACCCGCGGGACCCGGTTCCCTGGGTCCGGCGCTTTGGGGCCCCTACGATAACCTCGGGCCGCCTGGGCGCACCTGCGACTTTTCTGGGAAGCTCTCCCGCTCGCGCGATTCCACAGGAGCTGAAGTGCAACCGGGCGCACTCGGGAAGAATCAGATGCAAAACGACTAGAATGGCCGCGGGACGCATAAATCTGGAGCGCTGGACCTCAATGGTGGACTGGCGCGCGCCGCTGCAGTTGGCCTTGCTGTTGCTCAGCTTCGTGAGCCCTGGCTGCGTATACGCTGCGCATTGCGCCTCCTCGCCCAACGATGATCACGCGGCTTTGCCCCCGTCCCCCGCGGAGATTCGCGCGCTGGTCTTGCGAGTGGTCGCCAACCAGCGTCTCAATGACGCAGCGCTCGAACAGTACGAACGCATCGAGCGGCGCCAGGTGCGGAAGAGCGAGCAAGACACGACCATCGTCGAGGACAAAACCTTCCGGGTCGTGCCGACCGGCACTGGCACGATCCGCGTGCAAATCGAAGAAGACGGCCGACCAGTGGACGCGGAAGTGTACCGCCGGCAGTTGCGCGATCTCGAGCAGGCGCTGGCCTCGGCACTCAACTCGGGGGATCCCGGGCAGAAGCGTGCGGTGGAAAAGGGTGCGAAGCGCTCGCGGGAGCGCGCCGAACTGGTGGATGCAATACCCAACGCGTTCCTTTTCTCCCGGTTGGGCTGCGAAACGCGCAACGGCCGCGCGCTCGCCAAGCTTGCCCTCGAACCCAACCCGACGTTCAAGCCCGCTTCGCGCAGCGCCAGCCTGTTTGCTCACGTCCGCGCGACGGTGTGGGTGGACGAAGCTGCCGGGCAGCTTGTGCGCCTGGAGGCGGAGATGATTCGAGACTTCCCGGTCGGCGGTGGCGTGTTGGGCAAGGTCTATCGCGGTGGCCGCTTCGTCCTGGAACAGGCGGAGGTCGCTCCCGGCGTCTGGCTGCCTACGCGCTACCAGTACGACTTCGACGGGCGCAAATTCCTCTTTGGCTTCGGCGTCCACGAGCTAACCGAAGTCAGCCGCTATCGCCATATCGGCCCGCCGAAACAGGCCCTCGAGACCATCCGCCGCGAACTGAACGACTCTCGGGCCACCGGCTCCTCCCGCTGATCGCCAACTCGGGGACCTCGATCGGCGGGCCTAGTGACCTGCACTCGGCGCTACGTTTTCCGTGTAGCGCAGGCCTTTTGCTCGCACGCCACATGTGTAGTTTCAGATCGCGGCTGAGATTGTGCTGCTAGGGAGCAGCCATAGATATCAGCCTCGCTCCTACGTAGTCGAGCTTGTCCGGACAAACGTGGAGTACGCCCAGAAGAATCTCACTACATTTTAGTAACGATTTGAACAAGAGCGGTGTCGCCGAAGCGGCCCCTGACCCAGCGCGGCGTAAACTGGTTGCATGAGGAGGATGTATGAGACTCCAGTCGTTCTACGTGCCGAAATCGCGCGCAATCATGCTGGCCGTCGCTCTGGCCATTCTGCTGGCCGGAACTGCCAAAGCCGTTCCGGCGCTCCCCGCGCAACAGCAACAACCGTCAAAGGCAAAGCCCGAACCGAAGAAAGAGAAGAAGGTCTGGACAGATGAAAACATCGGAGAGTTGGGCGGTAAATCCCGCGTTTCGGTGGTCGGTCAGGGGAAGGCTTCCGGTAGCACGAATGGAGAATCGTCCGCGGCCGACGCCGACAAGGCTGCCGCCAAGAGCACAGGATCGATACCGGAGAAAGACCCGCAGTGGTATCGCGCGAAACTGGTGCCCCTGCGCACCGACATCGAGCGCACTGATGCAGAGATTCGCCGCATGAAGGAATTCCTCGCCGGGGGCCACACTGCAGAGGGCCGCCTGGAGCTGAACCGGTTTAGCGTTCCCCTGAACCCCGCTAATCGAATCGAGGAGCTCGAGAAGCACAAGCGCGAGGTGCAGAGCAAGATCGACGAGATCGAGGACGAGGCGCGCCGGAACAGCATCGCCCCCGGCGATATCCGCTAGACGTTAGGGCTCCGCCAGCGGGCCCAGCAACCTGCGCTAGCCGGAAACACCCAAATACAAAACCGCCAGCAAAGATGCCGACGCTGCGTTCCGGGTGTAACGAGGATGTCGTAGGGGTGTCCGCCGCGGCGAACTCCCCCTGCAAATTACTGCCGCGACGCGGCTAGGGTGCAGCAGCGGCCGCTTCTTTCTCGATAGGCGCGCCGATCAGATTACCCCACTCGGTCCACGAGCCGTCGTAGTTGCGCACCCTTGGGTAACCGAGAAGGTACTTCAGCACGAACCAGGTGTGGGAACTACGTTCACCGATGCGGCAATAGGCGACCACCTCGTTCTGGCCGCTGATCCCTTTGCCGGCGTAGAGCTGCTTGAGCGCATCGGCGGGTTTGAATGTGCCGTCCTCCTGGACCGCTTGCGCCCAGGGCACGTTGACTGCGCTGGGGATGTGCCCGCCGCGTTGCGCCGTCTCGTTCATGCCCGGCGGCGCAATCACCTTGCCAGTGAATTCGTCGGGCGAACGCACGTCCACCAATTGCGCCGTCGAGCGCCGGTCGAGCACGTCGAAGATGGCTTCGCGGCGCGCGCGGATAGTGGCGTCGGGGTCCTTGGCGCGGTAGCTGGTTGGCTGGGGGCGCGGATGTTCGGTCGAAAGCGGGCGCTTCTCTTCCAACCACTTCTTCCGCCCACCGTTCATGATGCGGACGTCGTTGTGACCGTAATACTTCAATTGCCAGAAAGCCCAGGCGGCAAACCAATTGTTGTTGTCGCCGTAGGTGATGACAGTGGTGTCGTTGGCAATGCCTGAGCGACTCAACAACTCCTCGAAGGCGCGCTTGTCGATCAGGTCGCGGCGCACCGTGTCCTGCAGCTGCGTCTGCCAGTTCCAACCGATGGCGCCGGGAATATGCCCCTGGTCATAGGCCGAGGTGTCCACATCCACCTCGACGATGCGGAGCTTTGGGTCATTAGTGTGCTCAGCCACCCAGGCGGTCGGTACCAATACTTCCGGATGCGCGTACTCTGCCATGTTGACTCCCTCTCAAACTTCCCGGTGAATTCGATTCTCTGGTATCCCCTGAGGAACACCTGAGACCCTACCAAGATTCGAGGCGCGGCGCAAGTGTCCCAGAACGCCTCCATAAGTCTATCTTTCCCCAATGGGTTAGGAAGTTATACCGGAACCAGTCTCCCTGCCACCGCCTCCAGCTCCACGCGCATAACCCAATCGTAGTGGAAACGCTCGGCTTGCAACCAGCGCTCGAGCGCCCCCCGGTCGGCGGCCTCGAATTCCACCAGCATCTTGCCCTCCTGCAGATTCACTTGCACGCGCCGCGCGGTTACGCCGGTGGCCTTCATGAGTCGCGCGGACAACTCTTCGGCACCCTGCCGCGTCAGGCAGGCCAGGGTGTGCAAGGAAAGGTAGTGGGGCATGAACCCTCCTGCGGCTCGACTTGAACGGGGATGGTGTTACCGCGAACCGGCGCAAAAAGCAATTCGACGCCAGGAACCACAGATGAACAGGCGTGCACAAAAGGGATAAGAGATACTTCCTTCTTGGCGGCCGGTATGCCACTATTCTCCGGATGCCCTCTCAGCGCTGGAGTCGTCTTGGACTCTTCTGAATTCATCTGCGTCTCTGTGTGTTTGTCTGTGGGCCGATTCCCTGACGGAGGCAAAAATGGCATCTGAAGCAGCCGTGCAACCCACCACCAAGCGTGCTGCGCATCCCTATCACATGTACGACGCTATCGTGGAGCAGCCCGAGCGGGTGGCGCAGGTGTTGGCGACGCAGCGCGAGCTCATCGAAAGCGCCGCCGATGCCGCGGCGCGCAAACGCCTGGTGCTGGTGGGCATCGGCACGTCCTACCATGCCGCGCAGATCACCGAACACTTTCTGCGCCACCTAACACGCGGCCGGGTGCACGCGCTGGTTGAGCAGGCGTTCGAGTTGGTGCACTACCCCCTCGCGCTGCGCGCCAGCGACGCGGTCATCGCCGTCAGCCACCGCGGCTGGAAGAACTACACCGCGCAGGCGCTGCAAGCCGCGCGCGCGGCGGGCGCATTGACGATTGCGGTCACCGGCCAGGATTGCGGCGAAGGGATGAAGGCCGCCCATTTCGTCCTCCCCACCTGCGAGCAGGAGATCTCCTTTGCGCATACGAAGAGCTTTACGACCGCGCTCGCAGTTCTCGCCGTGTTCGCCATCCGGTTGGCCGAGCGGCGTGGCCTGCAAGGCGAGGATGCGGAGGACGCCCGCGCCGCGCTCCAGCGCGTTCCCGATCTAATGCGCCAAACGCTTGCCAGCGAACCAATCATTCGCGAAGCAGCAAAAGAGATGTCCGCGCGGCAGCGGCTGATCTTCGTTGGCGCAGGCCCCAACTGGGCCACGGCTCGGGAGGGCGCGCTGAAGGTCAAGGAGACCAGCTACCTGGCCTCCGAAGGTTTCCAAACCGAGCAGTTTCTCCATGGCCCGATGGCGGAGATGGACCCTCGCGCGGCGCTGGTGGTGCTGCTGACCGGCGGGCCGGGCGACGTGCGCTCGAGAAGCATGCTGCGAGCCTCGCGCGAGCTGGGAATCCTGCGTGTGGTGGTCGCTGCCGCAGGCGCCTCCGAGGCCCCGGCGGAGTACCGCATCGAAGTGCCCGCGGCAGAAGAATGGCTTACGCCATTCGTGCATTTGCTCGTCGTCCAGCTACTGAGCTACTACGTCGCGATCGGGCGCGGCAGCAACCCCGATACAGGCCGCGAAGATCACCCGCAACACGCCCGCGCGCGAATCCATTTCAAGCTGTAACGCCGCCATCTGGCCGTCAGATCAGATTTGTCACGGCGCTCAGCAAGCCCGGACGCACGATTCGGGGCTTTGGCGCGCCGCCTGTAGCGCGTTATAACTCACCCCTCCAATCCACTGCCGGCGGGACGCCGGCGTTACACGGCAGCCGCGGCAACCAAGCGCTCGGGCCGCGCATCTTCAGTTCTGAAGAATTTATAACCTGATAATATCCGTCCGGAAGACTCGAGTCAGCTTCCCGTCCGGGAACAAATCCTCGCTGGTGGTGTCATGCTAAGAGAAGCGAGGCATCGCGCAGCCAGAAGCCTGGCGGTGTTTCTTCTCTATGCTCTTGGTCAGAAACCCGGCCCTGCCGGGGCTCGAATGCTATTCCTTCTGAAAAGGATTCTTGGAGGCAACGATGCACAAACTCATGGCATGCATGTGGGCGGCCGCGTTGCTGCTCCCGCAATTGGCCGGAGCACAGTCGTGGCCCAATAACAGGAGGGCAAACTTCCAGCCAGTCGCGACCCGCGAGTCCGCCGCGGCGGCCGAACAGACGCCAATAGCGATACCTACCGAATCGAGGAGAAAAGAAACAGGAGCTGCGGAGGCAGCCCCGGGGAAACTGCCCGTGCGCCGCGTGGTGTTGTACAAGAACGGCGTGGGCTATTTCGAGCACCTGGGCCGCGTGCGTGGCAACCAGGACGTCACCATTGATTTCACCAGCGGCCAGCTCAACGACGTCCTCAAGTCGCTGACCATCCTCGACCTCGGCAAGGGGCGCATCACCGGCGTGAGCTACAACTCCGAAGCGCCGCTCGGCCGCCGCCTGGGGACACTGCGGCTACCGGTGAGCGATAAGCCCAGCGTCACGGAGTTCCTCGGCGCGCTGCGGGGCGCGCGCTTGGAGGTGCGCTCTGGCGCGGGCGAGGTGATCGGGCGGTTACTGAGCGTCGAGAAAAGGACTCGCACGGTAAAAGACCAGACGATTGAGACTGACGAAATTTCGGTGGTGACTGACGCGGGCGAGGTGCGCACTGTCGAACTCGGCCCGACGACGAGCGTCCGCATCGCCGAACGCGACTTGAATCAGGAGGTCAGCCGCTATCTCGGGCTGCTGGCCACGACGCGCGAGAAGGACTTGCGGCGCATGACCATCTCAGCCGCCGGGGCAGGTGACCGGCAGCTCTACGTCAGCTACATCAGCGAGGTGCCTCTCTGGAAGACCACTTACCGGCTCGTGCTGCCGTCGAAGCCCGGCGTGAAGCCGCTGCTGCAGGGCTGGGCCATCGTAGACAACACGGTGGGGGAGGATTGGTCTGATGTCGAGCTGTCATTGGTGGCCGGCGCGCCACAATCATTCATCCAACAGCTTTCGCAGCCGTACTATGCGCGTCGGCCGGTGGTGCCGCTTCCTGAAAGCGTGCAGCTCACACCGCAGACCCACGCCGCCACACTGGTCTCCGGCGCCGGGGAATTGGTCGGGGAGGTGAAAGATCCGCAGGGCTCGGCAATTCCTAACGCGACCGTGCGCGTTTATGATGATGCGAACCAGCTCCTTGCGCAGACCTCCACGGACGACGAAGGCAACTACGCATTCGACGCGCTGCCAGTGGGAAACCATCGCATCGAGATTGAGGCGCCCGGCTTTCAGAAAAACGTTTTTACCAACGTGACTGTGTCAGCCACCCGCACAAACACAGTCAACGCTACTCTAGCACTTGGAGCATTATCAGGGACCGTGGTCGTTGCTGGTGCGCCTCCGCCGTCTCTGCCGGGTTCGGCCAAGCCCGTGGGCGGCCCTGGCACTGGCCTCGGAGCCCTGGGGGGCGCAATCGGCGCCTCGACATCCCGCGGTCGCGTGAGGGCGCTTGAAGCGATGGGAAGAGCAGAGGCGGCAGCAAAGGGGCAGGAGCTGGGCGACCTGTTCGAGTACAAACTCAAAGAGCGCGTCACGATCCACAAGAACCAGTCGGCGCTCGTGCCGATCATTCAAACCGACATCACTGGGGAAAAAGTCTCGCTGTGGAATCAGTTCTCCAGCACGCCGCGACCCCTGCGCGCCCTGTGGCTGACTAACTCGAGCCCATTGACCCTCGACGGCGGCAGCTTCAGCGTGCTCGAGGACGAAACCTTCGCTGGCGAGGGTTTGCTCGAACCCATCAAGCCGGGCGAGAAGCGCCTGCTCTCCTACGCCGCCGACCTGGGCGTGCTGGTGGATACCAAGCTCGAGAGCGACCAGCAGCGCGTCACGCGTGTACGTATCTTGCGCGGCGTGATGATCCACTCGAACGAGCTGCGCGAACGGAAAACCTATACGGTGCGCAACGAAGATACCACCCCACGCAGCGTCGTCATCGAACATTTGGCGCGGCCGGAATGGAAGCTCGCCGCCGATGGGCCCAAGCCTGAGGAGATTTCGGCCGGGCTCTACCGCTTCCGCCTGACGGTCGAACCGAAGAAGACCGCGACGCTTGTTGTTCGCGAGGCAAGGCCGCTCGAGACGCGCTACGCGCTGGGAAACCTGACGGACGACCAAATTGCGCTTTTCCTGCGGGAGCGCACGGTCAATCCCGACGTGGAGCAGGCGCTGCGTCGGATCGTCGCGCAGAAGAATGAAGTGGCCAGGTTCCAGATGCAGATCGAGCAGCGGCAAAAAGAGATTTCCCGCATCTTCGAGGACCAGCAACGGCTGCGCGAGAACATGAAGGCGTTGAAAGGCAGCGCCGAGGAAAAAGCGCTGACGCAACGCTACACGCAACAGTTGGCCGACCAGGAAACGCGCCTCGAAACCCTGCGGCGCGAGATGGCCGACCTCGAAGGCAAGCGCCAGCAGGCGCAAGCAGCATTGGACGCGATGATCCAGGAGGTCGCGCTTGACGTGAACCTGTAGCACCGCCGTCGCGGCGGCGAACCTCCGCGTGCGGCGCAAGGGCTGAACTCACATTCGCCGGCAAGGTGCCCGGCGCTACAAGGCCTTCGTAGTGCCACGTTGCGCTTCGAGCACAGGCGAGTGCACCGCGCTACCCCTACGCCTTGCAGGGCATAGACTAGAACACTAGCCATCCTTCGGTGGAGGCTGTCTATGGCTCGAGTCAGTTCTACCCCGGTCGCAGTGCTGATGGTATTGCTCGCGACAGCGGTGTGGCTTGCAGCATCGCTGTGGTCAGGAACCGTTGGCGCGGCGCCGCCTCCGCGCCTAAGCGGAAGCCTAACCGGCATTGTCCTCAGTGCGGGCGGCAAAGGCGTCGCGGGCGCACGGGTCATTCTGCAAGTCGCCGACGGGAGCCACCCGCACACCACCCAGAGCGATGCCAAGGGACACTTCCGCTTTCCCGCACTACGCCAGGGGAACTACGACCTGCGTGCGCAAGCCCAAGGACAATGGTCGGAATGGGAGCACAACGTGCTGGTGCGCTCCGGCCGCGAGACTCGCGTAACCTTGCGCCTGCCGCTCAAGCAGCGGCTGGCCGACCCGCCGCGAGTGCCAGGCGCCAACCCGGCGAAGGCGCCGCCAAGGGCCAGCCCATAGACAACCTGCAATTGCTCCTTTCGGGCACAGCCCTACGGCCCGGTCCACACTGAGTCGCACGATTATAAAAGCGGGTCAAGACGCGCGCGTGAGGCCCAGCGCAAGCCGATTATTTGGCCCGACTTCCCATCTTGGCCTCTCAAGAGACCCCGTACTACAACCCGGGTACTGAAAAATTTGAGGCGTTCGGCCCATTGAGCTATTTTGGCACAGCCTTCATCCTCCCAAGTGATGGGTTGGGGGCTGCGCTGCGGGGACGACGGTCCCAACTCGTTGGGATCGTAAGCGAGCTACCCAACCCACTCACAGCCCACCTGCCGGTACCCCCACGCTTTCCCCTTCCTACTGGCAGTGTGGGCTGCCGTCACACCGAAATTGGTATTTCCTTCGCATTAAAGATGAATCCTCCTCATCCGGCACAAGGCAGATTCCTCCTTTGTTCGGGCCGAGCCCGTTCCGAGTCGCGTTC
Source organism: Acidobacteriota bacterium (assembly GCA_003224235.1). GTDB lineage: Bacteria > Acidobacteriota > Terriglobia > Acidiferrales > UBA7541 > QHYU01. The sequence goes on along the minus strand of QHYU01000059.1, from coordinate 7,274 downwards.
CGGCCAGCTCTGGCGGGTGCCCTCCGCTATTGGTGCAGAGGCTTCATGCAGCCCTGGATCGCTAGGAGCACTCGCATCCCGGACAATCGACGCTTCCGATCACCTGCTCTCAGCACGCAGGATGTTCCCCTGCCTACACCACAGCCGGGGTCGCGGCTACATCTAAGTCAAAGAAAGCCCGTGACGCTGGGCCAGTCTGGTGCCATATATAGCCGTCGCCATGCGGCGGGCCGCCAGAAAAAGGAGACACCCAATGAGTAGGCCGGGCGGGAAGAAACAATTCCCCGGTGGACTTCCAGTCCTGCTTATCACTCTTGCAGGGTTGCTCGCAGTAGCGGTGCTTTTCGCGCTGCTTGCTGTAACTGCTTGTGCGGCAGCCCCCAGGCACGACCCGGAGCCCATCGAGTTGCAGCAGGCGACCCTCGATGCCTTCGAGGTTTACGTCCGGCTCACCGACAAGCGGAATGACGACGAGCTGCGAACCGGCACGCCTTATTTCTGGATCGACGGGCTGCCCGAAGCGGATCGCCAGGAGGCCTATGCCCAGCTCCGTGGCGGCCAGGTGCGGATTGAACGCCTGAGTACTCTGCGGGACGGCCAGCCGGTCAAATGCCCCGACGGGCTGATTCACCACTGGGTCGCCGTCATCTTCATCCCCGGCGCAACCCTCGAGCAGACGCTGCGCCTAATCCAGGACTACGATCATCATTCGATCTACTACGGCCCTGACGTCGCCCGATCGAAAGTTCTTGAGCGACGCGGCGACGACTTCAAGGTGTACTTGCGGTTCCACCGGAAGAAAATCATCACCGTGGTGCTCAACACCGAGCACGAGATCCACTACTCCCCAGTAGACGCGACCCACGCACATAGCCGCAGCGTCGCTACCCGGATCGCCGAGGTGGAAAACCACGACAGGCCCGACGAACGCGAAAAGCCCATTGGTAACGACGGGGGCTACCTGTGGCGCATGAACACCTGGTGGCGCTTCATGGAGCGCGACGGCGGCACCTACGTGCAGTGCGAATCGGTTTCGCTGACCCGCACGATCCCGGTAGGCCTGGGATGGCTGATCGGCCCCTTCGTCAACAGTATCCCCCGCGAGACCCTTGCCGCCACGTTAACGGCAACCCGCACTGCCCTTACCCGCAAGCCAACCGCTGGAGCCCCTGCGCAGTAAGTGCGCCACGAGAGGAGCCTTAGCGCCGGACATTACCGCCTGCGGTTTGCGAAAGAGCCGGCGAGACGCCGGCGTTACCCTCACCCACCCCGGTTCTGCGGGGCTCAGAAGATCGCGAGGATTCGCCGAATTTGTTCGCACCGCCCCCGAGCTTTGCAGGAAAGCCTAACAATCAAATCCAGTCTTCTCTCCGGAGGAACTTCCCGGTACCATGGGCTGGCGTTTCCTGGGTTTTGCGCATCAAATCTGCTTTATGCGCAGGCGACTCTCAGCTCGGTGCCTGGTTTTCTGTTGCCTTGCAGCGGGGATGTTGCTCGTGGCGGCTCCGGCACGAGCCTCACACCGGCCGGAGATCGACGCCGGTTTCCGCCTGCTCTACGAATTGAAGTTTTCCGAGGCGCGCGCGCAGTTTGCCGCCTGGGAGAAGCTCCATCCGGACGACCCGCTGGGAGCCGCCGCCGAGGCGGCGAGCCATCTGTTTGAGGAGTTCCACGCGCAGGGTGTGCTGACATCCGAATTTTTCCTCGACGACAAGCGGTTGCTCGGCGGCATCGCGGGCAAGGCCGACACAACCCAGGGCGCGGCATTTATGGCCGCGAACCGGCGGGCACAGGATCTGGCCCGGCGCCACCTGAAAACGAACCCGAAGGACGCGGACGCGCTGTTCGCGCTCACGATCTCAATTGGCATGCAAGCTGATTACGCGAGCTTGATCGAGAAGAAACAATTGGACAGCCTGCGCCTGGTTCGGGAGGCTGAAGACCACGCGAAGAATCTGCTGGCGCTCGCACCCGACTCGGCCGACGCCTACGTCGCACTCGGCGCAGCCAACTACATTATCGGCTGCCTGCCCGGATACAAGCGGTTCTTCCTGCGGTTTGGCGGGATCCATGGCGACAAGGCCAGGGGCATGCAGCAAGTACAGATGGCTGCGACGGGCGGCCACTATCTGAGGCCGTTTGCGAAACTGCTGCTCGCCCTGGCGGCCTTGCGCGAAAAGCAGATCGAGTTGGCCCGCAAACAGCTCACCGAACTCACGGCGGAGTTCCCGCAAAACCCGCTGTTTGCGCGGGAACTCGCCAAGCTCCCGAAACCCGCCACCGCAATCGCCTCCAGACCGTAGACTCATTGTCTCTGTGATGCTCTGCGCCTTTCTGTGTCCTCTGGGTCGAATCCTCGCCTGCGCCTTTTGCCTTTTCTCTTTCGCCTTTAGCCCTCGTACTCCCCCTTGACACGGCCGCGGCGGCGGTTTATCAGGAGCAGGTTCATGCACGCTGAGCGGAGGAACAATTTCTATGAGCAGTTTGCGACCACCGCCGAGCGTTTCCCAACTCGGCCCGCCGTCGAAGTGCAACGCCGCGACTCGCTCGACCGCTTCACCTACGCCGATTTGCGCTCGATGGCCGACCACGTCGCAGGATTTCTCGCCGCGCACGGCTCTCCAGATGCTCCCCGACTAGGACGTGGCGACGGCTGCGCCATTCTGGCCGATAACGATGCGCGCTGGTGCGCCGCCTATCTCGGCGTGCTGCAGCTCGGCTGCGTCGCAGTGCCCCTTGACACGGCGTACAAGGGGCCGCAGATCGCGGCGTTGCTGCGCGACAGCGGCGCGAGGGTCCTGTTCACGGCACCGAAGTATCTCCCCGCGGCGCGCGAGGCCGTGACACTGGCCGGCACACCGACCGAACTTGTGCTCCTCCAGGGCCCCGCACCGGACGGGGGCGGTGCCGCGGAGACGCGCGTGGCGAGCCTTGACGAGACACTAGCGCAGGCCGAAATGGTCTCCGCCGGGCGCTCGCCCCAGGCTGTTATGCCCATGCCGCCTTGCCCAGCGACCCGTGCAGATCCCGCCGTGATCCTCTACACCTCCGGCACCACCAGCGACCCCAAGGGCGTCGTGCTGACACACGGCAACCTGCTCGCCGAGATGGAGGCTGTCTTCCAGGTAGTGCGCGTGGACGAGCGCGACTCGATCCTCGGCGTGCTCCCGCTGTTCCACGCCCTCGCGCAAATGGCCAATCTGCTGCTGCCATTCTCGCGCGGAGCCGGAGTTGTCTTCCTGGAGTCGCTGAACTCGACCGAGTTGCTGCGAGCGCTCGCCGAGCGCAACGTCACGCTGTTCTGCTGCGTGCCGCAGTTCTTCTACCTCCTCTACCAGCGCATCACCCAGCAGGTTGCCGCGGCGGGCCCGTCCAAACGCCTGGCCTTTCGCGCGCTGCTTCGGATGAATGGCTTGCTTCGCGACACCGTGGGCGTCAACCTCGGTCCGAGGCTGTTTCGCCGCGTGCATGACGTCTTCGGCCGCAAGATGCGACTTCTGGTCACCGGCGGTTCCCACTTCGACCCGGCCATCGGCCAGGCGCTTCATCGGCTGGGCCTCAATCTGGTACAAGCCTATGGCTTGACCGAAACTTCCGGCGCCGCTACGGTCGTTCGCCCCGGCAGCAAGTACTCTGATTCGGTCGGGCCTCCGCTGCCCGGGGTCGAGGTGAAGATTCTTCCTCGGGATGAACCCTTCACAGAAGGGGTCCGGGACGGCGAAGTGCTCATCCGCGGCCCCATCGTGATGCAGGGCTACTTCAACCGCCCCGACGCCACCGCCACCGCCCTGGTGGATGGCTGGTTGCACACCGGCGACCTGGGTTTTCTCGACGAGCAAGGTCAGCTTCACATCACCGGCCGCAGCAAAGAAATCATCGTGCTGAGTTCGGGCAAAAACATCTACCCTGAGGAGATCGAAGCGCACTATCTGCAATCACCCTACATCAGGGAGCTATGTGTGGTGGGTCTGGCGCGGCCCAACGAACCGGCGGCCGAGCGGCTGCACGCAGTTATAGTTCCCAATTTTGAGGCGCTGCGCGAGCGCAAGGTGCTCATCGCACGCGAAATCCTCCGCTTTGAAATGGAGGGCCTTTCCGTCCAACTGCCCAGCCACAAACGCATCCTCAGCTACGAAATCTGGACCGAGGAGTTGCCGCGCACCACCACCCGCAAGCTCAAGCGATTTGAGATCGAGCGACGCGTGCAGCAACAGGCGCAGCAGGCCGAGCCAGCCGCAGGGGAGATAGCCCACGCCGCTGAAGCGCGCCCGCTAATCGAAGAAGAGATCGCCTGGATGGCGCAGCCCGATGTCGCGCGCGCGCTCGAGCGCATCCGCGAAGCCGCGCGGCCCGGTGCCGTCATCCGGCCTGACTCCAACATCGACCTCGAGCTGGGGCTCGATTCGATCGAGCGCGTCGAGCTGCTTGCCGGCCTGCAGCTCTTGTTCGGCACGACTGTGCCCGACGATGTCGCGCACCGCATCTACACCGTGCGCGAGCTGGTCGAGGCCGTGCTCCCGCGGAACGCCGGCGACTCGCCAGCGACTTTGCCCGCGCGGGACGCCGATGCCTGGGGGGTGCTGCTCGGCGGGGTGAATGAAAACGATCCCGAACTTGCTGCGCTCCTGAAACCGCGTCTGGTCTTCGCCGCCGGAACGTTTGTCGCCGTGAAGTTCTGCTACTTTCTGGCACGTGTATTGTTCGGTTTCCGCGTTGCCGGACGGGAGAACCTCTCGCGGCAGGGCGCATTCCTGCTCTGCCCCAACCACCAAAGTTACATTGACCCCATTTTCGTAGTGAGTGCGCTGCCCTTCCGTCTCTTCCGCAACATCTTCTTCATCGGCGCGAGCGAGTACTTCGTCACGCCATTCATGCGCTGGTTCGCGCGGAAGATTAACCTGGTCCCGGTGGACCCGGACACCAACCTGCTGCGCGCCATGCAGGCCAGCGCGTTCGGCCTGCGCCATGGCAAAGTGCTGATTCTCTTTCCTGAGGGCGAGCGCTCGATAGACGGCGCGCCAAAAAAATTCAAGAAGGGCGCGCCCATCCTTTCCCTGCACTTGCGGGCCCCAATTGTGCCCGTGGCGCTCGACGGCGTGCAGGATTTCTGGCCGCGGGGTTTCTCGCCGCGCTGGCGCGCCATGCTGCCTGGGGCTTTCGGCCGCATCGCCTTACGCTTCGGCGCTCCCATTCCGCCGCCCGACGAGTTGCCGCGTGGGGTCTCAATCTCCCAAGCCGAAGCGCACTACGCCTCCGCCGCGGAAGCCCTGCGCGCCGCCGTCCTGAAAATGTGGGACGAGTTGCGCCACCAGGGGCGCTCCCCTGCTTCTACAAAGCAGTAATTGGCAGGGTTCTGCTGGACGGAACACCGCTGGCTCTGCCATCCTTGCGGTACCCATGCGATGCTACAAGGTTCACTAGCTATAGCTAGATCCGGGGCCTGGGTTATGGCGCTCGGCACAATGCCTCCGCTGCGTCTGCTGCCATTAGTCTTTCTTGTGCTCTGTGATCTCGTCAGACCGGCGCGCGCGCAAACGCCCGCGCCGCCCGAGCCGTCCCCACCAGCGGCTTCACAGAGCGATGGGTCGGCGGCAGAGGGAGCCGCGCCAGCGACGCTGCTTCCACACTCGGAATCAAGCCGCTGGTGGCTCTCCGGGCAGATCAACATCATATTTCAATGGCATCCGCGCTTCCCGGCCCCCTACACCGGCGCCAACAGCCTCCGCCCCGAGGCTGAGCATGCTACCTCGCGCGTGCTGACGCTCTACACGGGGCTGCAACTGGCGCGTAACACGGAAATTCTATTCGATGTCGAAAGCGCAGGAGGGCGCGGCATCAGCCAAGCATTTGGCCTGGCGGGCTTCACCAATCTCGACGTGGTGCGCAACCCTGACCTCGGCGACAAACCTTACCTGGCGCGCGTGATGCTTCGCCAGCTCATCCCGCTCAGCCGAGAGCGCATCGCCGCCACGCGTGGGCCGCTGGGGTTGGTCACCTCGACTCCGGCACGGCGTCTGGAGCTGCGCTTCGGCAAGTTCGGCATGGTGGATTTCTTCGACCTGAACTCCGTGGGCAACGACAGCCACCTGCAGTTTTTGAACTGGACGGTGGATAACAACGGCGGCTACGACTACGCTGCCGACACTCGCGGCTACACCTGGGGGGCGATCGTTGAGTATCAAGATCGCCGCTGGGGGGTGCGGTTCGCCGAGGCGCTAATGCCCAAGGTGGCCAACGGCATCGATTTGGAGTGGAATCTGCGCCGCGCGCATGCCGAGAACGTCGAGTTCGAGCTGCGCCGTTCCCTCTTGCCGCATCGTGACGGTGTGGTCCGCCTGCTAGGCTACGTAAACCACGCCAACATGGGCAGCTATCGCGATGCGATCAATGACTTCCTCGCCGGGCGCATGCCGCTGCCCGACATCGCTGCGCATCCGCGGCGGACCACCAGGAAGTACGGCTTCGGCGTAAATCTCGAACAGGCTGTCAATCGCTGGCTTACCGCGTACGCGCGGTTCGGCTGGAACGAGGGCCGCCACGAATCGTTCGCCTATACGGAGGTGAACCAATCGGTCGCGGTGGGTGCCGGGGCCAGCGGAAGGATTTGGCGGCGCAAACAGGACCGCGCGGGCGCGGCTCTGGCTTCAAATGCTATTTCGGGCGACCACCGCCGCTACCTTGCGCTTGGCGGGCGCGGCTTCTTGTTGGGCGACGGCCGGCTGAATTACAGGCGGGAACTCATCGCCGAGGGATATTACACGGTCCACTTCTGGCGTGGCCTCTTCGGATCTTTCGTCCTGCAGCACATCAACAATCCCGGCTACAATCGCGACCGCGGCCCTGTGCTGGTGCCCGCGATGCGCCTCCATCTTGAGCTCTGAGGCTCACTTGGGGGCCTGTCAACCAGGCACCGGGGGTCGTAAACCGATGGTCTGCTCCGGCCCTTTCTTCCAGAATTGGTAGTCATCTATGAAAAAAGGGGGGCGCGGCGACGCTGCGAGCTCTCTTCTGCGTGCTGATGGCTCCGCCACACGCTGATATCACAGGAGTTATTACACACGGCTGAGAGCTGCCGCAGTGGCAGTCTGCTTGCCGCGTGAAGTGGGGCCGGGGCGGCAATTCGAATCATCCTTGACAGCAGCTCTTAAAGAAGCATAGGCCAGCAAGTCTAGAGGAGCCCCAATCTTTCGCCATTTGAGGTGAACCCATGAGAAACAAAATTCTGGCTCGCGCAGGTCTTATTCTCCTGTTTGCGGCCTTGTTGATGTTCTTCA
>QHYU01000058.1 GCA_003224235.1 Acidobacteriota bacterium | reverse complement strand
CGTTTACGCGGCCCCCGCGGCCAGAACAGAAGGCCACCGCTCTTCGGCGACAAACCAGTATTCCTTCCTGGTTGCTCTTGGCGGCGAGTCCGAGGCGACAGTTTGCACCTCGTATCCGGAGTGGTCTTGTGAGTCGCAGGCGGTGTCGGGCCAGGAAGCAGTGTCGGCAACCACGGCCGAGACAGACGTCCCTGGCTGTACCTCCTATCCTGAATGGTCTTGTGAGCCGCAGACCCAGTCCAGCCATGAAAGAGCAAGGTTATGAAGAGTGCAGCTACTCAGCAAAGGAGAACCATCATGAGAAAGTTCATTGGGCCGGGTTCCAGCGACGACGGCATTGACCGTCGAGGGTTCCTCAAATGCATGGCGTGGGCCGGCACCGGGGTCTTCTGTATTATCCAGGGCGGAGTCCTGAAGTCGTACAGCCTCAGCCAAATGGCTCAGCATGGCGTGGACGCCGCCAAGGGAGACTTGAGCTTCGTCCAGATCAGCGACAGCCATATCGGGTTCAGCAAACCGGCGAACACGGATGTCACCGCCACCCTGCAAGAGGCCGTGGCCAAAATCAACGTGCTGCCAACGCCACCGGCCTTTGCGCTCCACACGGGTGACCTCACTCATCTCTCCAAACCCGAAGAATTCGATACGCTCGACCAGGTCCTGAAGAGCCTCAAGACCAGCAAGGTGTTTTACGTGCCGGGCGAGCATGACGTCCTCAACGACAATGGGAAACAGTACCTGGAGCGATACGGAAAGGGAACTCAGGGCGAAGGCTGGTTTAGCTTCGATCAAAAGGGTGTGCACTTCATCGGCCTCGTCAATGTCCTGAATCTCAAGGCTGGCGGGCTCGGCACGCTCGGGCGGGAGCAGTTGGAGTGGCTCGAGAGCGACGTAAAAAGACTGAAGACCAGCACCCCCATCGTTGTGTTTGCCCACATTCCCCTCTGGGCGGTTTATCCCGAATGGGGTTGGGGCACCGATGATAGCGAGCAAGCACTGTCCTACCTCAAGCGGTTTGGCTCGGTTACGGTGCTGAATGGCCACATCCACCAGACAATGCAAAAGGTGGAAGGCAATGTCACCTTTCACACTGCGATGTCTACGGCCTTTCCGCAGCCGCAACCCGGCACCGCGCCCTCTCCGGGGCCGTTGAAGGTGCCGGCGGAAAAGCTGCGCAGCTTACTGGGTGTGACACATGTCAACTTTCTCGGGGGGAAGCACACCCTGGCCATCGTCGATTCTGCACTGCAAAGCTAAAGACAGAACAGAGAACCTCAGAAGGAGAGAAAAAATGAGAAGCATATTTTCCAGTCTAGCCGTCACCGCAGCCCTGGTGCTGGCCTTCGGCCTATCTGCAGTCACCTACGGGAAGCAAGGCGCAGGTTCCCCGGGCGATCCCGACAAATATCAGGTCAAGATCGACAACTTCAGTTTTACGCCCGGATCCCTGACCGTTCCCGCCGGCGCGAAGGTGACCTGGATCAACCACGACGACGTGCCTCACAACGTCGTGAGCACGGACAAGAAGTTTGCCTCGCCGGTCCTGGACACGGATGAGCAGTTCTCGTACGAGTTCAAAGATCCAGGCACCTATGCGTATTACTGCTCCATTCATCCAAAGATGACCGGCAAAGTCATCGTGCAGTAGCCGTGCCACCGCACGCCAGATTCTGAAAGAAGGAGCTGCTCCATGAAGAACGGGAGCGTCGAATCACGGGCAACGCTTTGATGGTTCTGGGTGAACTTATGCTCATCGGGAGCGCGGTCGCGAAGTTTGCGCATGTGCCAAAAGTTGTTACCGAACTTGGTGCGAAACCTTCCCGCTTATATTTTTGAGGCTGTTCCTACACCCTCATTGGCGGGGTAGTGTAGAAGTCCGATAAGACTCGATCACAAGGAAGGAACAAACATGGCCAATTCCAAAGGAAGGAGCGTGCATACCATGCAAAAAGCAATGACGAGAATTTTGCTCAGTTGTGCAGTTATAGTTGCTCTCTGCGGTGCCAGCGCACTTGCCGATGACGCGCTGTTGCGGTCCTCCCTCATTGGCTCGAACCCCCGCGTGCTGATCGGCGGCGTCGCCAGCGGCGGGGCACCGTGGAAGGTTCAGGAAGGTAGCACATCGCTCGACGACGAAGGCAGACTGCGAGTGAAAATCGAAGGGCTGGTCCTGGTTCCCCTGGGTACGCCGGGACCCATCACGCAGGTCAGTGCCAGCCTAGTCTGTGGAGGCACGGGCGGAGCGGTGGTGGCGACGACGGGCGCGGTGAGACTGAGCGCCGAGGGAGATGCGAAGATCGAAGCCAAGATCAATCTCCCAAGCAGTTGTTTCGGACCCGTAGTGCTCGTGCGGGTCGCGGGGGTGAACGGAACGCTGCTCCCAGCGCCCAGCGCATGGATCGCTGCTTCCGGCTTCAATAGCACATCAACTGACCAGGATGATCACGACAGAGACAACAAGTAACACGAACTAAAGTACCGCATCGCCACGGCGAGCGGCCAACCAGCGGGATTGAATGCCGAAAACTCCGGTTAAGTGATGGGGGCACACGCGAGCCGGTGATTCGGCACAGTCGGCAGCGGAGTACGCTTCATGCAAATCTGATTGTGCAGGCGGCCATGGGCGCCGCCCTGCTGGCCGGCACGTACCTGGCGCGTAGGAGAAGCTACACGGCGCACGGCATCTGCCAGACCAGCGTGATGCTGCTGAATCTGGTGATGATCACCCTAGTCATGTGGCCGTCGTTTCAACGGCAGGTCACGCCAGCACTTCCGGCGCATTTGGGTGATCGCTACTACGCGGTGGGTATGGCCCACGCCGCACTCGGAATCGCGGCGGAGTTGTTCGGGCTGTACATCGTGCTGGCGGCCGTTACCGAGGTAGCGGTTAGATACGGCGCGTATGGCGTGCTGGATGGCAGAATGGGGCCAACGGTTCAGACGATTACTGTGCCCGCCTCAAGAGACTTGCGTCGCCGAAACGTCACTGTGTGCTTCTTTCCCCGATAGGTGAACTCAAAGACGATCTGGCGCCCCGGCAGCAGCCGGCCCCGCCCACGCTTTCTGGACTCGGAAAGCTCGAGCCGATTGCCTTCAATCTTGTAGGTGCCCTGTTCACCCCAGATCTTGTACTTCCCGTCCGGGTACAGGACGAGCGGTGGGCTCGTGCAGCGGCCACTGCGCCCATTCACAACCAGGCTGGCACATTGGAAAGAAACCGAGGACATGGAGCCTGCCCTTATTGATGGGCAAACCCAAAGCAGGCTGGCAACGGTGAGGAATCCAAACCAAAGAGAGCGCCGAAGAACCATGAATGTTACCTCTAGTCTGGGAGGCTTTGCCGCCCATTCTCACCGGCCCCGCACCATGATTCTCGATGAAGCTGCTCTCGCGTCCAATGGTACCCCGGTTCTCATTCTCCCGGTACGGAAGTACCTCCTGCCACGAAAGCCGATTCTAGAGCGTCCTGCCTTCGGCCACCGAACCTAAGAGCAAGGGCGGCGAGCGATTGCCCGGGGCCGCTCAATGAGAGGCAAGAGCAAGCTAGAGCGAATCCGAGAGACCTTGCGGCTAAAATCTTTCGAGGGTGGCGGGATGCTACTGGACTTCAAAAAAGTCACTCTAGACTTATTCTAAATCCAATTTCACAAAAGGCTTGACGCGCTTCGGCTTGGAATATAACGTTATCTATTGCCACGGTCGGACAGTACCCCAGCCGCTTACCCGACAACCTGCGGATAATCTCTGGCTTGCCGCCTTAACCAAGCCCAGCGCGACACGCGGCGAGGAGACGTACTGTTTGGGCAAACGAATGCAGGCCATTCATTTGACACGGAATCGGATCTGTCCAGCCTGCGGAAGCGCCGAGGCGCATCGCTCCAAACGGAGAGGCCTGTTCGAGCTTGTAATCCTGCGTCTGCTTTTCCTCCGCCCGTACCGCTGCGAAGACTGCGGCACGCGCCACTACCGTTTCACCGCTGTTGCAAGAGCCTGACTGAGCCGATCACTGGCCGCCCATATGTGCTGAAAGAACTTCTAGGCTCCGTCGGCCCGCTCGGGGGCTTGCTTCTCGTATAGCTCTCTTACGCGTTCGAGCGTATCAATCTCTTCCACTGACTTGTCCGGGCGCAGGCGCACGATTCTGGGGAAGCGCAGCGCATAACCGCTTTCGTGGCGGCTGGAGCGCTGGATGTTATTGAAGGCCACTTCCAGCACCACGGTAGGCTCGACGCGACGCCGAAAACCTTGATCCTCAATCGTATGGTTTAGGAAGTAATCGGTGAATTGGCGGATTTCCACGTCCGTCAAACCAGAGTAGGCCTTGCCAATCGTCACTAGACCGTCTTTGTCGCGCACCGCAAATGTGTAATCAGAGAGGAGACCTCGACGCTTGCCGTGCCCGTACTCGACCGCCGTGACCACAACGTCGAGGGTGCCCAGCGGCTGCTTCAACTTGAACCAGAACCGACCGCGCCTTCCCGGCGTGTACAGCGACTCCCGCGCTTTGGCCACCACTCCTTCGTGGCCGCGCGCCAGCGCGGCATCGAAGGCACGCTGGAGCTCTTCGGTTGACGCGCAGAAGCCCATAGGGGCCAGTTTGAGTTGAGTCGCGCGAGGCCCATCCAAGAGCAGCCCAAGACGTTGACGTCTCTCGGCGAGCGGAGCATCGAGCAATGGTTCCTTATCCTGGTAGGGGAGGTCGAAAACGACGAAGCTCACTGGAATCTCGTGGCTAAGCCACAGGTCGGGCTGCTTGCGGCCGAGTCGCTTCTGCAGTTCCGTGAAAGGCAAGGGGCGACCATCGCGCCAGGCGAGGATTTCTCCATCGAGAATGAATTCCCCGGGGAGCGCAGCCAGCGGCGCGAAGAGCTCGGGAAATTCGACGATTTCGTCCAGGGTGCGGGAAAACAGCATCACCTTCTGCCCACTCTTATGAGCCTGGGCGCGGATGCCGTCGTACTTGTCCTCCACGAGCACGCCCGCGGGAAAGTTTTCGAGCACTTCAGCTGGAGTTTCGGCGGGGCTAGCGAGCATGAAGCCAATGGGGTGGAAAAGCCGTAGGGGAGCTGCCGCAAGCTCGTTGGCCGCGGCTAGACGCACCGTGGTTCCAATATCTCCTGTCAACATGCTGGCGCGACGCACCTGCTCCAGAGGCCGATTGAAAGCCTGTGCGATGGCCTCTTCCACCAGGTTCTCTTTCAAGCCGATGCGTAACTCCCCGGTCGCAATCTTGATGATGTATTTCGCTACGACCGGTTCAGTTCGCCGGAGTAATTCTTCGACCAGGACGAGCTTTTGCGCGGAGCCGCGGCAGTTGGCGAGTTCCTCGAACGCGGCCGCAACCTCGCCAAGTGAAAGTCCTCCCGGGGCGGTTCGGTTCTGGAGCACTTCTTCGGCCATTGCGCCCAGGTCGCCATGCTTGCGGTAGACCTCAGCCATGGTGTCTGAATCCAGCTCCGCCAATCGCCTCACAGCCTGCCAAATCAGTGAGCCGCCCACAGCCAACACTTTCTCCTCGCAACGGGGAAAGGCTCCGCCGGTAAAGAAGACGGCGGCGCGGGCAGCATCGGTCAATGGAAGGGAACCCAAATACGCGCTCACCAGCCGCACCTTTTCGTTCTTCTTGGTCGTTGCGGCAACGGCTTCACACGTTTCGGCAAAGCGGCGCATGCACTCCCTACAACGGTAGGCACGTCAGGTCTAGGTGGCCATGCGGGGCGCGTGATTCGGTAAATCGGCTCAAACTGCCGCGGCCATGCTCTGGACTCTTGTTTCGCTCTGCTCGGCGGCGACAGGAACTCCATCACGATAGGTGACGAGCTTGCCCGAAACGGCTGGCACCCGCTCACCGGGCACCAGAATCCCCACCAGGTTCAGCGGGTCGGCCGCAGAGAGGGTCATGGCTTCCCCGGAAGGTGGGAGTTGGCGGATTGCCCGCAAGGATTCCACCGCCACCGGCGCTGCAAACTGTTCGCCCAGGAAGCCGCTCACAAACCTTCCTCCGCGCACTTGCCCTCGATCTTCCAAGCGTCGGAAAGCGATCAGCACCTCACGCCACCTTGGCAGGATGCTTTCCCGTGTCAGCAGTTCGCGGAAGACTACACCATAGCGCTTGAGCAGCATCCAGCAGATGGCCTCCAACGCCCGCGCCCGGTCCGCAACTTCACCGGGATACAGCAGCGACCAGCGTCCGGCGCTGTGCCGGGGACGCACACTGCGCCCGCGGCCTTGCCCCGCGCGCCGTTTAGGATCAATTAAGGCCCGCAAGTTATCGAAGCCGTCGGCCGTGATCATGCCCGCCGCCACCAGCTCCCAAAGTGCGGTCTCCACTTCTGCCTTCAGTTTACTGGTGCCCCGCACAATGTCGGCGAAAAACGACGCACCTCGCTGGCGCAGGAACTCCAGAACTTCGCGCGCGGCCTGGCTGAGCCCGCGCATCTCCTCCCGGTTGGCTTCCGTGCGTTGTGGAATCATCCAGTCGGCGTCTTCGCGCACGAAAAAGGTGATCGGGGCGACGCTGGTTGGCACGACCCGGCGGCCTCCCTCAGCCGAGTCCTCGAGCGTGGCGGGGTGCGGTGAGAGCCGCCCCCATCCCACGGCTCCAGTCAGGCAAAGCTGATCCAGGACGTTGGGGTCGTAATAGGCGATCCGGCGGGCAAGGATCTGCCCTTCCCACGCGTTCGCGGCTGCCTCAAAACCCTGGAGCTGCCGAAGCACCTCGAGAGTCCCGCGCTCACCGGCAAGCTGCGTTCCCGGCGCGACGTGTTGCCAGCGCAGCAGCCAGCGCATGAACTGCGCCGCCGTCACGGGTTCGATCTGTTTTCGGAGCTTTCCGAGTGTAAGCCGGTGGATGCGCGCGAGCAGCCGCCGTTCGCACCACTCGGTCTCTGTGCGAGCCGCATCCGTGAACCGTCCGCGCAACACCATGCCGCTTGCCTCGAGGCGCAACATGGCTTTTTCCACTTCCGACGCGGGAAGTCCAACCGCGTCGCCTAACTCCGGCGCGGTAACTGGGCCCGTGTGGGCCATCCATCCCGTCACCAAGGCCAGCAGCGCGTCTTCTCTCTGGGGCACGGAAGCTTCGACTTCGGGAATCGGCGCCTCAAATCGTGCGCCAGGGAAGATCTGCACAAAAGTCTTGGCCCTCTGCGCCGCTACCCAGTAAGTTTGACCGTTTACGACAGCACGGCCGGCGCGCCGATCCGAGACGAGTTGACCGAAGAATTCGCCCCAGGCGGAAGTCGATTCTTGCAAGGCTGTCCGGAAGTGCGCGACTTGAGATGGGGTCACGACTGGGGGCACTCCGTCCACCGTGATATCGGAACTCTCCCGGGAACTTATGGCCTTTAGCTCTTGAGATTCCGGCAGGGCGATCAGCGTTTGAAGCGCATCCTGAAGTTCATCGGCGTCGCGCACGTCCGGCCATGCATCGGCGCACACTTCAGCGATAGCCGCCGGGTCGAGCCGCCCTACTTCCGAAACTACAGCTTCGGGCAATGCCCGGCGCATCTCCACGGCGCGCGCGCGTCGCTCCTCCAGAGGAGCGTCATCCAGGTAAGCGTAGGGGTTGGCGTTCAGAATCTCGTGCGAAAATTGCGAAGGAACAGGAGTATCCACTGACAGGCATCGGATGCTGCCATCTGCGATCCCCGACAAGACCTGCTTCAGGCCTTCGACGTCCATCGCCTCGGTCAGGACGTCCTTCATCACCTCCCGCATCAACGGATGCTCGGGGATCCGGATATCTCCTACTGTGTTTTCCTGGCAGGCAACAGCCTCCGGGAAGACAGAAGCCAGCAGATCATCAGCACGCATGCGCTGGATTTGCGGCGGAACTTTCTTTCCGTTCCTGAAGCGAAGTAGCGCCAGGGCGCGGCCTGCGTCCCAGCGCCACCGCGTGGTGAAAATGGGGGAGGCCAGCGCAGCTTGCTCCAGCACCTGCTCAATAGAGGCAGGATGGAGAAACTGAAAAACGTCCGACAACGGAAAGCTGTGTTGCTCAGCCAGGGAGATATTCAGGCCGTTGTCCGTGGCAGCGGCTTGCAGCTCGAAGTTGAACGAGCGGCAAAAGCGTTTGCGCAGCGCTAGCCCCCAAGCCTTGTTGATCCGGCCGCCGAACGGCGCGTGAATCACGAGCTGCATGCCGCCGCTTTCATCGAAGAATCGTTCCGCGATAATGGTTTTCTGGGTGGGAACTGCTCCCAGCACCGCGCGCCCGGCGACGATATATTCCACCGCCTGCTCCGCGCCCGCGTCGTCGAGCCCGCATTCCTCTTGCAGCCACTTCACAGCCGCGGTCACTTCGGGCGAACTCCCCGCGGCGAGCCCAGGGGAGGCGTTCGAGATCAGAGCACTGATCTTTTCGCGCAGTTCCGCCACCTGCTGGGAAAGCTCGGGGGTACGCGCCGGAGCCTCGCCGCGCCAGAACGGAACGCTGGGAGGCGCCCCGTGAGCGTCCTCTACGAGCACGCTTCCTGATTGCACGCGCCGAATACGCCAGGAAGTGTTGCCCAGAAGAATGATGTCGCCGCTCAAGCTTTCCACGGCGAAGTCTTCATCCACCGTGCCCACCACTGTGCCTTCGGGCTGTGCGATCACGGTGTACAGCGCGTTGTCGGGGATTGCGCCCCCGCTGGTGATGGCCGCAAGACGGCTGCCGCGCCGCGCGTGCAGGCGCCCGTTCACGCGGTCGCGGTGCAGGTACGCCCCGTAACGTCCGCGGCGCGCGGCAATGCCCTCGGAGAGCATCTCTACGACGGCGTCAAAGTCCGCCCGAGTCAGTTCCCGATACGGATAAGAGCGGCGCGCCAGAGCAAACAACTCATCTTCCTTCCAGTCCTCCGCCGCGCACATCGCGACCACCTGTTGCGCCAGAATATCCAGGGGCGCTTCTGGAATGGCGATGCGGTCAAGGTCGCCGGAGCGGATGGCGCGCACCAGCGCGGCGCATTCCAACAACTCGTCCCGGGTAGTGGCGAAGATGCGGCCTTTGGGGACGGCGCCACGCCAGTGGCCCGCGCGTCCGACGCGTTGCAAGCCGACAGCAATCGAGCGCGGCGAGCCGATCTGGCACACCAGATCCACAGTGCCGATGTCTATCCCCAGTTCCAACGATGCCGTGGCCACCAGCACTCGCACCTCGCCCGCCTTGAGCTTCTTTTCCGCCGCGAGGCGCAGCTTGCGAGAGAGGCTTCCATGGTGCGCGGCAACCGCATCTTTGCCCAGACGTTCGCCCAGATGGTGGGCCACGCGCTCCGCCAACCGCCGCGTGTTAACGAACACCAATGTCGAGCGGTGCTGCCGCGCCAGCTCGGCGATACGCTGGTAAATCTCGTCCCACATCTCGTTCGATGCAATGGGCCCCAGCTCGCTGCCGGGGACTTCGACAGCGATGTCGAGCTGGCGCGGGTTTTCAATGTGGACGATCACCGGGTCCGGCCGGTTGCTCCCGGCCAGAAAACGCGCAATCAACTCAATCGGGTTTTGCGTGGCGGAGAGGCCGATCCGAATGGGGGGACGGTTAGTCAAAGCCTCCAATCGCTCCAGGGAGAGCGCCAAGTGCGAGCCGCGCTTATCGTCGGCGACAGCGTGGATCTCGTCCACGATTACCGTTTCCACGGTCTTCAGGATTTCCCGGCTCTTTTCTGCGGTCAGCAGGATGTAGAGCGACTCTGGCGTCGTAACAAGGATGTGTGGCGGGCGCCGAAGCATGGCGCGACGCTCGTGCATCAGGGTGTCGCCGGTGCGCACCGCGGCGCGGATCTCCGGCATGAGGAGTCCGCGCTGACCCGCCAGTTGCAGGATTTCGCCCAGCGGAGTTTCCAGGTTCCGCTGGATGTCGTTTCCCAGCGCCTTCAAGGGCGAGACGTAGAGAACTTCGGTTTGGTCCACCAGCTCGCCCGCCAGGGCTTTGCGCACCAGGCGATCGATGCAGGCCAGAAACGCTGCTAGCGTTTTTCCCGAACCGGTAGGCGCCGAGATGAGAGTGGCTTTTCCCGCCAGGATGTGCGGCCAGCCCTGCTGCTGCGGCTCCGTGGGGGTGCCGAACTTATTGACGAACCATTCTCCAACAATGGGGTGAGCCCACTCAAGGCCGGTCGACGAGACAAGATCTGGGTTGAGATCATTGCCGCGAAAATCGCGGGACGCGGCTGAAGACGGCGGCGAGGTGCTGGACATCATTGCTGTCGTTAGAATTCATGTACTGCAATTCAGGGCCTCAGTCTCAGGAAATTTTCCCTGATGCGGAGGCTCCTTTCAATATTATTTTGGAAGTTCGGGCCATGTAAAGAAGTTTGTGGGCTCTATAAACAGCAGCAAGCTTACGCCGCTGTGCGGGACTGAGGTCAACCAGACTCAGATGAGGCTGTTTATGATCGTAGTATCAGAGGCTCAGAGCGCGCGCAGAGCGGTCGCAACGGGCCGGCGGGCGGCACGGATGGCAGGCGGCACACCACCCACGATGCCCATCAGGAGAGCGAAAAGCAAGCCCCAGAGCAGCAGAACGGGGGTTACCCGGAAGGCGAACGCGAGGTGCGAGAACGTTTGCCAGTTCATCGCGCCGGTGGTGAAGCCGTTCAGCCGCAACGCGGCAAGGCAACCCAGCGCACCGCCCAGAAAGGAGATGAACAACGCTTCGACGACAAACGACAGCACTACACTTCCCGCGCCGAAGCCCAGGGCCCTCATCGTGGCGATTTCCCGCGAGCGTTCAGCGACCGCCGAATACATGGTATTCAGCGCGCCGCGCGTCGTAGCTCCCGCTCGGCGTTGGCCAGATTTACCTCCAAGTCCTCGATGGACGCAGCAGTCGCATCGCGGTCGGCTTTAGCGGATTCGAGGCGTGTTCGCGCATCCGCGTTGTCCAGAGTTGCCAGCACTTGTCCCGCCTTCACGCGCATGCCTTCCTCGGCAAACACAGCGGTTACCCGTCCGGTGATCTTGGCCGCCACCGTGGAGCGCCGGCGCGGGGTTACGTAGCCGCTGGCATTGAGGAGCGCGGCGGCATTGGAGTTCCCCGCGCCGCGCGCGATACCTACTTCCACAGCAGGCTTCTGGCCCTTGAACGCGAACACGAAACCCGCCAGCAGAACAATCGCGCCCAGTCCGGCTGCAAACAGGCTCAACCGTTTGCCCGTTCGTCCGCTGTTGCGCCAGCGATCATCGATCTTCAACGAGGACAGATCGGGAACCCTGGAAACTTGCTCTGTGCTCATCCGGCCACAATCCTGAGAGCTTTCTCACTCCCTTTCTCCCTTTACTACACGCTCGCTTAAAAAGCAAACTTCACTTCCCGGGGAGTGGCGTGACTAACTCTTGCTTCAAGCAGTTCGTAGTTTCTCTTGACCGGAAAAGATTTGCCCGGCAAACTCCAGTTACCGCGCGGCAGGCAATTGAAGAAGGGAAGGCTCTTCCTTCTTTCTTTTTTTCGGAAGAGGGTTCCACCGAAACGCAGGCTGCCCGCAAGAAAGCTGGGTAACGGGCTCAGAAGGCAGTGGGAGGCCTGCTTCTGGGCGATTTGTTGGTCCATGAGTGTGAGAACTCGAATCCGAAAACTTCTGTCGTCGCCAGGCGCGACCGCTCCGGCATTGACGTGGAGCGATTCGCGCTTAGTGCAGGAGTGTTTGAGCGGGGACGAGCAAGCCTGGGCAGCCCTCATATCCCGGTACAAGAATCTGATTTTTTCCATCCCCCTCAGATATAGCGCCACTCAAGAGGATGCGGCCGACATCTTTCAAGCCGTCTGCCTGGAGCTGTTTTCTCAGCTTTCGCGCTTACGCAAGACCGAATCGCTGCGCTCCTGGCTGATTACCGTCACCAACCACAAGTGTTATCACTGGAAGACCAAGCAGCGGCGACAAGACGACCGCGAACAGCACGAAACCGAAGAGGGGGAGCTCCAAGAGATGGGCACGGTGCCGCCTGAGTTCGTGGAGGAGCTGGAGCAGGAGCAAATCGTGCGGGAATCGATCGCGCGACTTCCAGAGCGCTGCCAAGAACTGGTCCGGCTCCTGTTCTACGAAGAGCCTGCCATTCCTTACGAAGAAGTAGCGCGGCGCCTGGGGTTGGCGACGGGCTCCATCGGATTCATTCGAGGGCGCTGCTTGAATCGCCTGAAGAAGATCCTAGAAGAAGCAGGTTTCTAGCCATGGTCGCCCCGGCCCTGAGCCAAGACCAAGACCAAAGTCATTTCATCAGCCAACTGGCGCGCTTGGCAGACGAGCGAGCGCGGCGAAAGATTTTCCGGCACCACCCGCAGCTCCACCACCCCGCGATGGTCGAGCGGTTCTACGAGGAGACCGTCAAACTCGCGCGCGTGGATCTGCAACAGGCGGACCGCCTGGCGCAGGCCGCAAGCTGGCTCGCCGAAAAACTGGACGACGACTACTGCCGGGCGCAGAGCCTGCGCGCCACCGGCCACGTCCTGTACCTGCGGAGGAAATACCAGCCCGCTCTGAGGCGTTACCAGGCCGCCCTCGCTCTGTTTAAACGTCTGCGAAGAACAATTGATGTGGGCCGCACGCTCAGCGGCTCAGTGCAGCCCCTCATCTATCTGGGCCGGTATGAACAGGCCTTCGCCTACGCCCAGAAAGCGCGGGAGATCTTTGAAAAGCACGGAGATCGGGTGCGGTTGGCGCGCCTGGAACTGCACATCGGCAATATCCTGTACCGTCAGGATCGCTTCGCGGAAGCGCTCGAGTCCTACAAGGGCGCCTACAGCGAATTCCGCAAGCGGGGCGAGGCGGAAGATGTCGCCATCGCGCTGCGCAACCTGGCGGTGTGCTACATCAGCCTGGATGAGTTCGCTCAGGCCCTGCAGACCTATCAGGAAGCTCGCTCCTATTGCGAGCAGCACGGCATGCCGCTGCTGGTTGCCGAGGCGGACTATAACATCGCCTACTTGTACTACCTGCGGGGGGAATACACGCGAGCTATCGAACTCTATCAGGCCACTCGCCAATTCTGCGCCACCGCGGGCGACGCCTACCACAAGGCTCTGTGCGACCTGGACCAGTCAGAAATGTATCTGGAGCTAAATCTGATCGAAGAAGGCGCCGAGCTTGCCCAGCAGGCCTTTGTCGGCTTCAAGGAGCTGGAGATGCAGTACGAGGCCGCCAAGGCCCTGGCGTTTCTGGCCATCGCTACCGCACATCAAGGCAAGATCACCAGTGCGCTGCAACTGTTCGACCGGGCGCGCGAACTCTTCACTCGCGAGAAGAATCACCTGTGGCCCGCGCTGATCGACTTGTACGAGGCGCTGGTCCTCTACCAGAATGGCGGCTATGCCCAGGCCCGGGTTCGCTGCCGGGCGGCATTGCGCTTCTTTGCCACATCTTCCTTGTCCAGCAAAGCTGCGCTCTGCGAGCTCCTGCTGACCCGGTTGCACCTGCAAGCAGGCCAGTTGACAGCAGCCCGGCGAACGTGCGCCGCCGCGTTGGCGCGATTCGACCATGCCCACTCGCCGGCTTTAGGTCACCAAGCCTATTTTGTCCTCGGGCAGGTTGAAGAGGCGCTGGGCAACCCGGCGGCCGCCTTTGAGGCATACCGGAATGCGCATGCCAGGCTCGAAAATCTGCGCAGCCATCTCCGGGCAGAAGAACTGAAAATTGCCTTCCTGAAAGACAAGCTTGCCGTCTATGAGAGTCTGGTCTGGATGTCTCTGGAAGATAAGCGTAGCCCGAAGAGCGAGGAGAGCGCTTTCGCGTACATCGAACAGGCCAAGTCCCGCAGTCTGGCGGACCTGATCGCCTTCCGGGCCCACGCGCTGCCCGCCGCGACGGGCACTCGCAGCGTTATGGTCGAGAAGGTGCGCCATCTTCGGGAGGAGCTCAACTGGTATTACCGGCAGATTGCCCTGGAGGAGATGCAGACCAAGCGACGCTCGTCCCATCATCAGGAGGGTTTACGCCAACGGGCTCGGGAGTGCGAGAACCAATTGACCCAGGCCTTAAGCGAGCTTCCTCCGGAGGAAGAAGAGTTCACTGCGCTTCAAAACGCGGGCACGATCGAACTGGAAGCGATCCGCTCCATGATTCCCGCAAATACCATGCTGCTCGAATACTACCAGGCTCGCGGGAGGTTTTATGTCTGTCTGCTCAATCGCGACCGGCTAGAAATCGTTCCGTTGACACAGGCCTCGCGGGTCCAGAATCTGTTCCGGCTGCTGCAGTTTCAACTCACCAAATTCCGTTTCGGCCCCGACTACGCGCGAGACTTTTCGGCTTCGCTCCATGAGGCCACCCTGACGCACCTGAGTGAACTCGAACAGGAGTTGGTGGCCCCGATCCGAGAGCGACTTAAGGCCGAACATCTGATCATTGTGCCCCACGACTTTCTGCACTATCTGCCCTTCCACGCTTTGTTCGACGGACGGAATTTTCTCTCGGAACGCTTCACTGTCTCCTATGCCCCCAGCGCCAGCGTGTGCTACTTGTGTTGCGGGAAGGAGTCGGTCGCGCAGGATCAATCCTTGATCCTGGGCATCCCCGACCCCCTCACTCCTTACATCGAAGAAGAAGTTCGCTCGGTGGCTTCGGCGCTGCCCAACCCCAAACTGTTCCTGAGTGGAGATGCCACGGCCGAGTGCTTGAGGGAGCACGGTCCGCATAGCCGTTTTGTGCATGTCGCCACCCACGGCCTTTTCCGGCAGGACAACCCCATGTTCTCTTCGATCCGGCTCAGTGACTCGCTGCTGAGCTTGTTTGACCTGTATCAACTCCGACTTCCGGCCGAGCTGGTCACGCTAAGCGGGTGCGGCACGGGGTTGAACGTCGTGGTGGGCGGTGACGAATTGCTCGGACTGGTGCGCGGGCTGCTCTACGCCGGCGCCCTCTCGGTCCTGGTCACCCTCTGGGACGTCAACGATCAAAGCACGGCACAGTTTATGAAGTGGTTCTATCAACACCTTCGGGCCACTCCGAACAAAGCACTGGCCCTGCAGCGCGCGATGAGAGATCTTCGGCAAGCTTATCCCCACCCGTATTACTGGGCGCCTTTCGTCCTGGTTGGCAAGCCCTTTCCGATTTAGGCGGCGCATCCCAAGCATTCTCTTGGCGGCCTATATTTCCTGGCTTGTTTTCCCACCCTATTGTTACTGAAAGACAAATCCCCGCGAGGATGCCTTTCTCAAGACCTTTGCCAGTTGGCTAGCTGGAAAGGTCGGAGAAGGTGGTACTCGGGAGTGGAAGGGCTAGGCGGCAGCAACCGTGTTGACGGAGGGGCTGTCGCGCAGAGCCACCTTATTAGAGGGAAAGATAGGTTCTGACTCGGTTCGCCTCTGGCTGGGGAGGAACTGAGACGGAAAAGGGGCGCAAGCAATTGCGCCCCTTACACTTTTACGCAAGCACAGCTTTCTTCACCTGGGCGCAACTAACGGCAACAAGGAACACCACCGCTGGGAGTAAAGGCGCACGCCAGAACTGATTTGTTTTCAACGTATTTGAACTCAACAAGTTAATTGAGCAAGACCAGAGCTTTTTGCCCTCCTCAGAAGGGCTCGATTAGGGCCGCGTGAACCTGGATGCAATGTCTGCAGCCCGCAGAAGTTGGTCCCCTATATTTTGGGAGCAGAGTCGAAACCCTATATTACTAGAGTGGGTCCCCGCCCCTAAGCTCCTCAAGGAGTTATCCGCGTGAAGCATTTCGACATCGCCAAGTGGACGGAGTTCGTCCGGAACTCAGTCGGAGAAGCGGAGCGCGCTGCGATGCAGGCGCACCTCGCCTCCGGCTGCCGGAGGTGCCGCCAAACCGCTGAGTTACTGAGCAAGGTCGCGGCCGCCGCCCGCCGCCTCTCACAGGTCCAAGTCCCTGACTACGCGCTTCGGTGCGCCCGCGCCATCTTCCTTCTTCAACAGCCCGAGAAGGTGCAAATCCTGCCCCGCATCGCAGCCCGCTTGCTCTACGACAGTTTCCGCGAGCCCTTGCCCGCAGGCGTCCGCACCCAGCAGCGCCTGAGCCGACAGGCTCTCTATCAGGCCGGAGATTACTGGCTCGACTTCCGGCTGGAAAATGAAAGCGGCACCTCCCGCGTGACCCTGATCGGGCAGATTCAGCACGGCGAGCATCCGGGCAAACGCTTGGAGGGTGTGCCGATTCTACTGGTCTCAGGCAAACAGGTCCTGGGCCGGGCGGTCAGTAACTCGCTGGGGGAATTCCAGATGGAATACGCGCCGACTAAACGCCTGCGGCTTTACGTGCCGATGCGCTGGGCCGGCAAGCGTATCGAGCTGCCACTCAACCACTACGCTGGGGAAAGACAGGAGTCGAAAAGGAAAGCGCGAAAGGGATCCGGTCGGCGCAATGGCAGAGGCCGTCCGTCCGCAGATAAGCCAAAGGTGATCGCACTGGAACAACAGGACAGTGGGAAGCAGAAGAGGAAGACGACGGAGCGGACGAGATGAGGCTCAAAGTGAAAAAACAGATTCTGATCTGGCTAGCTCTAGCTGCTTTGCTGGCTGTATGCCCGGTATTTGGCGCGGTCCAGGACGAATACATCCTCCGTTGTTCACCCACAGCGATCAGCGGAGTCCTCAGCCGGCATGGGATGACGCTTGTCCGGTCGGCTAGCGAATATAGCGTCTATCTTGTTCGCAGCCCGGCGGGGGCACCTCCCGCGCAGTACTTGAGTGAGGTCAGCGCTGATTTGGCCGTGGCGGCGGTCGAGCCGAACCTGGATCTGGTGATTTCGGAGACTCCCCCGGGACTCCAACTCAACCAATCCACTGCTTCCATTCTCGATGCGCTGGCGAACCCGACGGTGATTCCATTCTTCCGCACCATGGTCTTGAGCAGTTACGTCAACCAGCCGGCCGCCGTCTTGATCCGCGTGGCCAACACCCAAAAGTTCTTCGCTACCGGTGCGGGGATCGTGGCCGTCATTGATACGGGTGTGGACCCCAACCATACCGCGCTGACAGGCTCCCTGGTACCTGGATATGATTTTACCCGCGACTTGCCCGGCATACCTTCCGAATTCGCCGATCTGAGCCAGTCCACTGCCTCCATCCTGGACCAATCCACGGCGTCCATTCTGGACCAAAGGATAATCGTCGCCCTGAATCAGTCCACTGCGTCAATTCTGGACCAGTCCACCGCGAGCATCTTGGACACCACGCAAGTGCCGCAGGCCTTTGGGCATGGCACGATGGTGGCTGGGATCATCCATCTGGTGGCGCCTACGGCGCAGATCATGCCTCTCAAGGCTTTCAAAGTTGATGGAACCTCGAACCTGTTTGACATCATGCGCGCCATCTACTTCGCGGTCGACCACGGCGCCAAAGTGATCAACATGAGCTTCAGCATGGTCAACTCCTCGCCCGAGCTTACGCGGGCGATCAACTACGCGGCCGGGCATGGACTGATCTGTGTGTCGTCCGCCGGCAACACGGGCAAAGAGACGCTGGTTTTCCCCGCCGGCTACCGAAACGTTATGGGGGTCGCTTCGACCAATAATCTGGATGTGCGGAGTACGTTTTCCAACTTCGGCCACTCGCTCATCTTTACGACGGCACCGGGCGAGGGCATCATTACCACGTATCCGGGCAAGCATTACGCCGCCGGCTGGGGCACGTCTTTCAGCACTCCCTTCGTAGCCGGGACGGCAGCGCTTCTAGTGCAGACCCAGCTCGCCATAACGCCAGGCCAAGCTTTCAAGGTGCTCGCCCACGCCAAGCCTCTCACCAGCGACCTGGGGTGGGGACGACTGGATGTTTACCTCGCACTTTGGGAGCAGGTAGACGTGCATCCCCTTGGAGCACCCCAGCCCTGAGATCTGCCCGGCGCGCGGAGGCACGGGGGTGCAGCGGTGCGCGCTTTATAGCCTGGCTAAGACTCGCTTCCGGGTGTCCGCAAATGCTTGATTCGAAGCAGCTCAATCTGAGAGTTCCTTGCCCACAAGCACCTGAAATTCATCAAAATTCTCTGGACAAAGCCGGTCAGGTGTGGTACACATTTCCTGTAGAGTAAGTCCCCACCTTTACGTCCAGGGATCCCCAACCCTTTATTGGGTAGCGGCAAGTCGAAGTGTTCCCTGACCCTGCTGCCAAAGGGAGAACCCTTGAAGCACATCGAAATGGCTCATTAACCTGCGCGCATTAGGCGGAGAGGCGCAGTGTGCGGACGTGCAAGCGCACCTTACCTCAGGATGACGAGCGCAAGAGGGATCCACTCCGCGCACCGGCGAAAGCCGCAGAGCCGCGGGTAAGCGCGCCGCCGTAGCCAAGCGAGAACGTAGAAATGAGAACTAAGGGTGAAACAGCCAGTGGAGGTGAGGAGATGAAGGTCAAAGTGAAGCGTAAATTTCTGGCCTGGCTCGGGCTGGTCACCCTTTTCTTCGCGTTGCCAGCGAGCAGCGCAACCAAGGATGAGTTTATCCTCAGCTGCGCACCTACGGCACTCAATGGAGTCGCTAGTCGCCATGGAATGACGGTTCTTACCTCGGTGGACAGCCGGAACATCTTTCTGGTTCGCGGTCCGGCCGGTGCATCTCCAACCCAGCTCGTAGACGAGGTCGAGGCGGATTCGGACGTTGGGTTGTTCGAGCCCAACCGGGATGTTCTGGTCCCGGAGAGCCCCGCGGGACTCAAACTCAATCAATCTACGGCTTCCGTACTAGACACGTTGGGAACTCCAAGTGCGATCACCTTCTTCGGCAGCTCCGTGTTGAGCAGCTACGTCAACCAGCCGGCCGCCGTATTGATCCGGAGAGCCGAGACTCATCAATTCCTGGCCACCGGTGTCGGGATTGTGGCCGTAATCGATACGGGGGTGGATCCGAACCACCCCGTCCTGAAGAACTCGCTCATCCCGGGTTTTGACTTCACCCGCAATCTGCCCGGCATACCCTCCGAGTTCGCTGACCTGAGCCAGTCCACTGCCTCCATCCTCGACCAGTCTATGGCGTCGATTTTGGATCAAAATACAGTCGTCCTCCTGAATCAGTCCACGGCGTCAATCCTGGACCAATCCACAGCGAGTATCCTGGACACCACGCAAGTGCCACAGGCCTTTGGACATGGCACCATGGTGGCCGGCATCATCCATCTGGTGGCGCCCACGGCGCAGATCATGCCCTTGAAAGCCTTCAGAGCTGATGGAAGCTCCAACCTGTTCGATATTCTGCGCGCAGTCTATTTCGCAGTGGACCACGGCGCCAAGGTGATCAATATGAGCTTCAGCTTTGCTGGCCCTTCGGAAGAGCTCATGCGGGCAATGAATTTTGCCTCCGAACGGGGAGTGGTGTGCGTTTCCTCCACCGGCAACCTGGGCAAAGAGACGTTGGCCTTCCCCGCCTCGTTTCAGAATGTGCTAGGCGTGGCGTCCACGAATAATCTGGACGTGCGGAGTACGTTTTCCAACTTTGGGGCCGCTCTGGCGGACATGGCGGCGCCGGGAGAAGCGATCATCAGCACCTTCCCCGGCAAGCACTACGCCGCCGCCTGGGGCACTTCCTTCAGCACGCCGTTTGTATCCGGCGCCGTAGCCCTGTTGGTGCAGGCCAAGCCTACAATAGATCCCAAAGATGTCTATGGCTCCCTCAGCCACACCAAGAAGCTGAACTCCACCGAGATGGGCTGGGGGCGATTGGACGTTTACCGGGCAGTCGCTCATAAAGTAAAAATACTGCCCCCTGGGGCGCCCGCACCTTAATTTCTCGCGGGCGTTTGATGGTCGTCCGGCTCACTAGTGTAGCCTGTCGATTCCTTTGGTAGCTGTCGGCGCCGAAGTTTTGCCCCATTCCGCCAGGTGGTGCGTGCAATTCGTCCTGATGACAACTTTAACTGGGAGAACTCTCGGGACGGACTCTGTTTGGTCTTCCTTCTTAGGCTGCCTCTAGCCGCTAGGACTTGCCTTCTTGGTCGCGACCGGGCCGGCGGCCGAGCAACGTTCGACTATGACCTGCCTGCGTCGCACCACCCCTAGATCATCATGAGCAGCAGCCGGTAGCCTGGGGGTAAGACTCGTGCGCCGGTGAGCTTTTTACTCGCCATAAAATCAAGAAATGCGTTAAATTCTTCGCAGGGGAGGGGATTCGGGCTGCCATCTTTTGCCCCTGGCGAATAGCCCCAAGCCGTCGCCTGAATCCTTTCCTGTGGGGAGCGTGGGAAATGCAGAGGCCTCGCCTGTTTGCTTCTCTCGTCGTGTTGAGCTTGGCTTGGGTTACCGGGTGCTCAGGAGGCGGCACCTTTCAGGGCATAATTCGTCCCCCGGCGGGGACCGCGCCGGTCAGCGTGGCGATCACA